>JABFST010000297.1 GCA_013140465.1 Methylococcaceae bacterium | reverse complement strand
GCAATAGAGACTGTGAAAGAATTAACATAAGCTTGCTCATCGGAGTGAAAAAACATGTTTTTTCACTCCAATCTCTACTTAAAACAAAGGCTTACGAAAATAAAAAACACCTTTTTGTGAATATTTGAAATACTTTCACAGTCTCAATAGCGAATAACCAATGCGTATAGCTTAGGTTTGATTGCCGACCCGGCAACGTCTAAAGCCGTTGCACTCCAGACAGGCTGGACAGCTCTATAACTGTTTTCGACTAAGGTTAGTCAATTCAGCATGTTATGGGAAAATCCACCCTAAATTCATACACCTTACGCGTTAAATAAGGAACAAACTTGGAACGATGACTTGATAATTTCTCTTGCTGATTTCCGTTATAAGCTGGATAGCCTGTTCCTTGTCGTCTTCTTCCAAAAATAGCTTATTGAAAACATTAGCGTCTAAAACAACTTTATTCTGCATGTTTCATTTTGTGATCAAGTAATTCTTGCTCTTTTTCTTCCCTGAGCATTCTTACCATTTGTTCAGATGAGAGTTCTGTTTTTACAGGCTGAATGGTTTCTAGCATTTTTAGAAATTTCTGCGCATTCTCTTCGCGTTCGATTTCTTCAAGGGCAGCGGCAATCGCTTTATTCATTAAAGCCGTTTTTTTGCCTCTTGGAATGCGGTCTAGCCGTTCCCTATTTTCTTGGGTTAGATACAGAGTTGTTCTGACCTTGCCTTGTTCGGGTGCTGTAAAGGTAGCCATAAGGGTGTCATTAAAAGTTAAGGAGTTTTAGTGCAGTGATATGACGCATATCTAATGGTCAAATTTAAATAAATCATAACCCTGTCAGCCAAAATATGGCAGTTTAAATGCGCGTAAACCCAGACTATGATTTGGCTGAACGACACCTCCTTTAACTGAAGAGGGTGTCGTAAAAGGTAGGTTGTTCAGAATGCAATGAGTAACTTCTCATTCGCGGCAGGATAAAGACCTGCGAGGTTTATAAAACCTCGCAGGTCTACCGCTATTGCCAACAACTCATGAGAAGCTACTGCAATAAAGCATAACATGCTGATTTTGTTGGGTTATGCTGCGCTAACCCAACCTACATTCAGGCTTTTAAAAACCTCCCAAAAGCGGTGCAACGACACCCAATCTTACTTTTATACCACCGCCAATTGCGCCAACAAAGCATTGACTTGGGTGGTGAGGTGTTGGGTGAGCGCGGGAAGATCGGCCTGTTCGTCATTACGCGCCGCTAGCTCTAGGGTGTGGGCGGCGGTGTTGGCGGCTTCGGCGTAAAACAGTGCGGTGGTGCCTTTTAGGGCGTGGGCGGTGTTGGCGAGGGCTTTAAGATTGCTATCAGCCTGATACTGGGCCAAGTCGCGCAGTTGTTCGGGGGCTTCGGCTAAAAACAGGCTGATTAATTCTGCAAGCAAGTCTGTGTCGCCTTCCAAATGTTTTAAGGCGGCGGTTTTGTCCCAGACTTGGGTGGTGGGTGTGGGTACTGGCGGGTTGGTGCTGGTTGGCACGGTGGTGATTGTTGCAGCTGCGCCCAGATAGTAGGCCAATAAATCTAGCAGTTGCTCGGTGACGATAGGTTTGCTGAGGTAATCGTCCATGCCAGCTTCTAGGCATTTTTCCCGTTCGCCTTCCATCGCCGTTGCGGTCAGGGCAATCACGGTCTGATGCCCATAGCCTAAACGTTGTTCCAGCACACGCAATTCGCGCGTGGCGATATAGCCGTCCATAATCGGCATTTGGCAATCCATAAAAATCAGGTCGTAGGCTTGGTGGGCGATTTTGTCCAAGGCCATCTGACCGTTTTCTGCCAGTTCGGGGGCCAAATCAAACTTTGCCAATTTGGCGACAATGACTTTTTGGTTGATGCGGTTGTCTTCGACGACCAGCACTTTTTTACCCGAATAGCGCGGCAGCAGGGTTTCTGCCGTGTTGGTTTTGGCTTGGGCTTGGACACCTTGCAGTACATAGGCGATGGCTTCAAATAACTGGGTGTAGCGCACGGGTTTTAACAGGCGTTGCACGATGCCGGTGTGTTGGTAATCGGCTAATGCCAGCTGGTCGCCTGATGACAGCAAGATGATCGGTATGGTCGCTAATCCGGGCATGTTGGCGAGGTGGTTAGCGACAGCCAGGCCATCCATCGTCGGCATTTGTACGTCCAGTATGACTAATTCGTAGGGCATGCCCTGAATGGCGGCGGTTTGTAAGGCCACTAAGGCCGCGCTGCCGCTGGCGGCTTCGCCTACCGCCAAGCCCCAGCGCTTAAGGTAATGTTGTACGATGTTACGGTTGGTGGCGTTGTCATCAACAACCAATACCCGTTTGCCAGACAGGTCGTAAGAGGGTTCTTCGATGTCGGTTTGGGTACTGGGGCTTAGGGGCAAGGTAAACCAAAAACACGAGCCTTGGCCTAAGCTGCTGGTTAAGCCTATCGTGCCGCCCATCAGTTCTACGAGTTTTTTGCTGATCGACAAGCCTAGCCCTGAGCCACCAAAATGTCGGGATATGGTGCTTTCGGCTTGGGAAAACGGTTGGAACAAACGCGCTTGCGAGGCTTCGGATATGCCTATGCCCGTGTCTTGTACGGCAAAATGGAATTCGTCTTGCAGGTCATTGAGCGGCCTGCGGGTGACGTTAAGGGAAACCTCACCCTGCTCGGTAAATTTGACGGCATTGCCAATCAGGTTGGTCAGCACTTGGCGGATACGCATGGCGTCGCCGTGCCAGCGTAAGGGCATGGGTGCCGGCACGGCACAGTTTAATTCCAAGCCTTTGGTGTGGGCGCGGGTTGCCAATAAGGCGCACACGTCATCTATCAGTTCCACCAAGTTAAAGTCCGATTGCGTAACATCAAACTTGCCCGCTTCGAGTTTGGAAAAGTCTAAGATGTCGTTAAGGATGTCCATTAAGGCATCCGCCGAATTATGTGCGGTTTCTACCCAATCTTGCTGGAGCGGGGTCATCGCGGTTTCGCGCAGCAAATCCAGCATCCCTAGCACGCCGTTCATGGGCGTGCGGATTTCATGGCTCATGTTCGCCAAAAAGTCGGACTTCATTTTAGTGGCTTCTTCCGCCAATTCTTTGGCTTTCAACAAGGCTTTGGCGGCTTCGTTTTCTAGGGTGATGTCGTCAATAATGCCGACGATACCGGTGCCGGCATGTTGGTGATCCAGCACTTGCCCAGAAAATCGCCCCCAGAACAAACTGCCGTCTTTACGCTTAAATTGTTGTTCGCGGCGATGGAATTTGCCTTCGGCGAGTTCTTTGCGGCCTTCTTGATAGGCAGCTTCGTCGGGATACCACAGCTGTATGGATTGCCCGTCTAGTTCGCCGGGCGCATAGGCAAAGATGTCTTCCAGTTTGCGGTTGCAGCGCAAGATCAGCTCATTATTAATCAGCACGATGCCCGAGGTGGCTGAGTTTAAGATCGCTTGTTGTTCTTCATTGGCGATGCGCAAGGTTTCTTCGGCCCGCCACTGCCGCAACACATAACGGATACGGTAAGGCAGCAACAGCCATTGGATAGGCTTGCTGATAAAATCACTGGCCCCTTGGGCGAAAGCGTGTTCCACACAGTCTATTTCTTCCACGGCGGTCATCATCACCACGGGTACGCTGTTGCTTGCTAGCCCTGCGCCTAGGTGGCGCAAAAATTCAAAGCCGTCCATTTCCGGCATCATCACATCTAACAGCACCAAATCGGGCTGGGCGGTGGCGACTAGCTCTAAACCCTGTTGGCCCGTGTCGGCGACGATTACTTCAAAGTGTTTGTCGGACAGCACTTCCTGCACTAAGAGCCGGGTCATGGCATCGTCATCAACTACAAGAATACGCGGCTTATCAGTCATGATCCCAATCCTTTAAGAGTGTGTTGGCGCCAAAGCTTTGCAAGAAAGTGGAAAACTCAGGGGCTGGCAGGGCTTTGCTGTACAAAAAGCCTTGCGCGACTTCACAGCCGTGCTGCATCAGAAACCCGGCTTGGGCATCGTGTTCTACACCTTCGGCAACCACTTCAAGTGACAAGGATTGGGCCAGGGCTAAAATGGCTTTGGTGATAGCCATGTCGTCTTCGTTAAAAGGGATGTCTTGGATAAACGAACGGTCAATTTTTAGTTCGGAAATCGGCAGTTTTTTTAAGTATGCCAACGAGGAATAACCCGTGCCAAAGTCGTCAATACTGATTTGTACGCCCAGTGCGCGGATGCCGCATAAGGTCACTAGGGCTTCTTCAATGTTTTGCATCAACATACTTTCGGTCAGCTCTAGCTTTAGGCTTTCGGGGGGCAGTTGCAAATTCTCAAGTATATCTTGAACTTGGGCGGAAAAATGGGTTTGGTGAAATTGGTTGGCAGCCACGTTGACGGACATAATCAGGGTGGGTAAGCCTTGCTGTTGCCATTGGTGCAGTTGCTGGCAAGCGGTGGCCAACACCCAGTTGCTGATGTCGGTAATCAGGCCAGAATCTTCGGCTATCGGAATAAATTGTGCGGGCGACACCAAGCCAAATTCAGGATGTTGCCAACGTATCAATGCCTCGCAGCCTATGACTTGTAGGCTACGCATGTTGACTTTGGGCTGGTAGTAGACTATCAGCTCATCACGCTCGATGGCGCGGCGCAAATTGTTTTCCATCGACAACTTATGGAATGCCGCCAAATTAAGCGATTTGCTAAAAAACTGGTAAGTGTTTTGTCCCAGTTGTTTGGCATGGCTCATCGCAAATTCGCCATTTTTGATAAAACTGTCTTCGTCTCCCCCGTCTTCGGGATAAACGGCAATGCCAATATTGATGTTTAAAAATATTTCATGGTCTTTAATAGGAAACGAAGCTTCCATCAGCTGCAAGATGGTTTTTGCC
>JABFST010000116.1 GCA_013140465.1 Methylococcaceae bacterium | reverse complement strand
TCCGAATAGGTGGGCGGAAGTAACAGCTTGGTTTGCACGTCGTCACGCGTGGCACGAAATCCCAGTTGCACGCCGTCGCCAAGCGCAATGTCGGCGATGCGTTCTTGGATGCTGGACTCGCCTAGCCCTATGGTTTTTAGCGTCACTAAAGTGTCTTTTTGCAAGGCAAAGCGTGTCGGCCAAGTAGGCATGATATGTTCCTGAAACAGCCGCTCCATTTCTAGCGGCACGCCCGGCAAAAACACCAGCCAACACCGTCCGTGCGTCAAGGCAAAGCCAGGTGCTGTTCCCCAGTTGTTCTCCAAGCATTGCGCACCTTGCGGCAGCATCGCCTGTTTGCGGTTTACTTCGGGCATAGGGCGTTTGCGTTGGTGGAAATACTGGCTAATTTGGGCGTAGGCAATCGCATCAAATACCAAGGGCATGTTAAAGGCTAGGGCGACGGCTTCGGCGGTTAAATCGTCGCTGGTAGGGCCTAGGCCGCCTGTGCAAATGCAGCAGTCCGCGCGTTGGGCAATGTCTTGCAAAATGCCCGCCAAATCTTCAAGCTTGTCACCGACCGTATGGTGGCGGGTGACGGTAAAGCCAGCATTGACAGCTTGTTCGGATAGCCAGCGGGCATTGGTGTCCAGCACTTGCCCAGTCACCAGCTCTTCGCCTTGTGACAAAATTTCTAGGGTAGGTTTCATGGTAAAAACTCTTTCATGACGTAGCCGTGCCAAAACGGCACGCAAATGAAGCTAAGGGTCGTGGTGACGGTGACGGCCACTGCGTACAGGCCACTATCCAGACGGTAGCGGTCGCAATAAACCACGCCCAGCAACATGCTGGGCATAGCAAGGTCCAATATTGCCACCATTTTGTCGGTTGCGTCCATCACCAAGTGTTGGGCTAGGGTAATCGCCAAAATAGGCATCAGCAGCATTTTTAAGGCGATAACGGGCATGACATAAGGCAAGGCTTTAGGGCTAATGGCCTTCCAGTTTAACGATAGCCCCATTGCCACTAGCATTAACGGAGTTACCGCCACTGACAGCTTGTGCAGTGTGCCCATGAGCCACTCAGGCGCGGCTATGCCATTTAGGTTGAGGGCAACGGCTACGGCTGCCGACCAAAAGGGTGGGGCATTCAGCAGTGCCAACGCCGATGGGCGCGGGTCATGGTCATCCGCTTGTCCATAATGCCGTGCTATCATGATGCCTATAGTCAGCATGATTGGGGTGGCGGCAAATGAATCCACTTGGATGACTACCGAACGCGCCCTGTCACCAAAGAGCTGCTCTAGCAAGGGTAAGCCCAAATAGGTCACATTGGGCGATGTTGCCAAAATCAGTGCCCCCAGCTTAGGGCCGTCAATCTTAAAGCAGTTGCCGACGACGAACATACCTAACATGCCGGACAGGATGCAACTGACCCCGAGTAGCGTGTAGTGCAGGGATTTTAAACCTATGTCCGCCGTCCATAGCACTTCCAGCACCATTGCTGGCAATAGTAAATAATACACAAAAGCGCTCAGCACCCGCCGCGTTTGTCCGGCTGTTAGCCCAGCCGGGGCCAGTGCTTGCCAGCCTACGCCGCAAGCGATTAATAAGGTCATTTGTATGAGTGTAGAGTCCATGAGGGTAGCTGCGGGTTGGCGGGCATATATTAACGTTCATTGTTAAAACAACTTCGGGTAACATATAGCCCCGTCCAGCCTAGGCTGGACGGCTGTATGGGCAACATCTGCCGAGTTGGGGTGTATGCCGATAATAGCACTTCTGGGTGTCATCGTTTTCATTGTTTAGGGGCTAAGTTATGCAAATGTTTTTAAGATATGGTCGCTTAAGTATGGTGTTATTGCTGTTAAGCGCACCTGCGGTTAATGCCGCCCAATCAGTATCGCCTGTTGAAGCGTCGGCGCTGCAAGCAGACAAACACGCCGTGATTATTGATGTCCGTGAGGACAGTGAATGGCAGTCAGAACATATACCCGGCGCAATCCAT
Organism: Methylococcaceae bacterium; assembly: GCA_013140465.1. Classification (GTDB taxonomy): domain Bacteria; phylum Pseudomonadota; class Gammaproteobacteria; order Methylococcales; family Methylomonadaceae; genus Methylobacter_C. Next base: position 18,161 of record JABFST010000116.1, on the reverse strand, counting down.
ATTCCGTTGGCGGAATTGCCCAAGCGATTGGACGAGCTTAAAAAGTACCAAAACAGCGAAGTCATTACCCAATGCCGTTCGGGCAGACGGTCGTTACAGGCGCAAGAAATATTGAAATCAGCTGGGTTCGCTAAGGTTTACAACCTCGACGGTGGCCTCAACGCATGGGACAAAGCGGGTTTGGCGACCGAATAACGCCTTAAAGTGTCTACCGCTGTCACGTTTGCAAGCATCTAAACCTTTTTTACATTTTTAAGCAATTAGCGAGCCTATGTCATTTTTATCAGCTAAACCTATCCCTGTCCGCGAGCGTTTGATTATGGCCTTGGACGTGCCTAGTATTGCCGAAGCCCAAGCCTTGGTGGAAGAACTCGGCGATGCCGTGATTTTTTATAAGGTGGGTATGGAGCTGTTTATGTCGGGCGATTATTTTGGCTTTATAGAATGGCTAAAACAACACGATAAAAAAGTGTTTGTGGACTTAAAGTTTTTTGATGTGCCCGCAACCGTAGGCCGGGCGATTCGGGCGTTAAGCGGCAAAGGCGTGGATCTGGCGACTATCCACGGTAACGATGCCATTATGGAAGCTGCCGCCGCTGAAAAAGGCCAATTAAAAGTGCTGGCAGTGACGGCTCTGACGAGCCTTGATCGCGGGGATTTGGATGATTTGGGTTTTCAATGCGATGTCCGCGAATTGGTGCTGTCACGCGCCAAGCGTGCGCTGCAAATCGGTTGTGATGGCATCGTCTCATCAGGCTTAGAAGTTGCGATGCTTAGGGAGCATTTGGACCATAAGCTACTGGTTATTACGCCAGGTATCCGGCCTGTAGACAATCGGGAAGAAGATGACCAAAAACGTGTGGTCAGCGTCGAGGCGGCTTTTCAAAACGGTGCGGATTATATTGTCGTCGGGCGCCCCATCCGGGATGCCGCCAACCGCAAAGCGATGGCAGAAATGATACAATCCCAGATCCTTGCACAATTTGTAACTTCTGATTAGCGTCAGAATTAAGACCTGCGAGGTTTCTAAAACCTCGCAGGTCTACCGCTACAGCCTAAAATTACTAAGAAGTTACCACAATTTCAAGCAATTGATTGAAATTCAAGATATTATTAGTCACGGTTACGCGCCGCTGTCACCGCTTGGTGAGTCTCCGATGCAACCCTAAAGCCCTGTAGCCGTGGTTTTTAAGTGCTACTAAACCCGTTTAAGGCATCAGACAGTCTGCTGCGCGGCACTGCCAACGACCTGAAGCCCTTTGCCCTTAACATAAAACTCATGTCATTTGACCCTGCTTTTTCGACATCCTATCTCGTCGCTTTTATTATGGGCCTGTTCAGTAGTATGCACTGCATAGGCATGTGCGGCTCAATTATTGGCACATTAACCCTAAGCCTTAGCCCGGCTATCCGTAATAACAAAAAGTTATTGCTGCCGTTTGTGTTTAATTACAATTTTGGCAGGATCACCAGCTATACCTTGGCAGGTGCGGCGGCGGGCGTTATTGAGGGCTTGTTGACGTTCCATTTGGGGGAAACGCATGGACACAGGCTATTGCAGTTAGTGTCCGCGACGATTATGGCCGGTGCCGGGCTTTATATAGCGGGTTGGTTTCCGCGATTTGCCTATATTGAAAAATCGGGTACACGGTTATGGAAATTGTTGGAGCCTTATGGGCGCAAATTGATTCCTGTCAAAAACCGCAGCCAAGCTTATTTGTTTGGTATGGTGTGGGGCTGGTTGCCTTGCGGATTGGTGTATTCGGCCTTGGCGTTAGCGGCGACTGCGGGTGATGTCGGTAAAAGTGCCTTGACTATGTTGGCTTTCGGATTAGGGACTTTACCTGCGGTCATGGGAGTAGGTATAATGACACATATATTAACGAGGCTATCGAGAATCCAGCGTTTTAAACAGATTATAGGTCTGTTAATGATTGTTCTGGCGCTTTTTGCTGCCTTGCCTTGGCTTAATCCAATGGCGTTTACAACCACCCACACTGCAATACATTAAAGAGGCGATTATGGGACATTTTAACTCGATTATTGGTCAATCTCCCGCATTGGATTCCTTAATTCGTAGCGCCAGAATGGTTGCCGCTACCGACGTCACTGTTTTATTGACTGGGGAAACGGGGACTGGAAAAGAAGTTTTCGCCAATGCTATTCAAAAAGGCAGCAATCGTGCCGATAAGGCTTTTATCACACTTAACTGCGCAGCTTTGCCGGAAAGCCTGATTGAATCCGAACTGTTTGGACACCGCAAAGGGTCTTTTACGGGGGCTTCTGCCAGCACCCAAGGCTTGTTTCAAGCCGCTGACGGCGGCACTTTGTTTTTGGACGAGATCAACTCTTTGCCGGTCTCCATTCAAGCCAAGTTGTTACGTTTTTTAGAGTCGGGCGAATGTTTAGCCGTCGGTGACATCAAACCTTACAACGTGGATGTGCGCATAATTGCCGCCACCAACTCAGACTTAAACAAATTGGTCATGGCGGGTGACTTTAGGCAAGACTTATACTACCGCCTTAATGTCGTGCCATTGGAGTTGCCACCGTTAGTGCAGCGCACAGATGACATAGAACACCTGATTGCGCATTTCTTGCGCATGATGGCAGATACGCACTCGTTGACCGCGCCTAAATTCAGCAAACAGGCGTTACGCGTGTTAAAAGACTATTCTTGGCCAGGCAATATCCGCGAATTGCGCAATCTTTGCGAACGGTTGAGCATACTTTTGGCGGGTCGCACTATCGAACCCGAAAACCTGCCACATGAGTTTGTCACCCATAGTGCCACACCCAGAACGGTTGAGTTTACTTTGCCCGAACGCGGCATACAGTTGGATTCCTTAGAGGCCAACTTAATCCATCAGGCACTTAACCGCACCAAAGGCAACCGCAGCAAATCGGCTAAACTGTTGGGCGTATCTAGGGATACCTTGTTATACCGTATGCAAAAACATGGTTTTACCACTACCACGCATTAAGCCTCCATACCCGCATCAGGGCGGATTGTTCCGCCCTTGCTACCCCCTCTTATTTCTTCCCGCCTAAAGTTAAATCCCCTCACCCTACCTTCTCCCTGAGGGAGAGGAAGTTTATGTAGATTTATCAGCTTCGGACTTTATATCGCACTTGCCAGCCGTGCTTCGCGCATCAGCTGTTTTAAGTCCGCCACTGCTGTAGCTAAGCCAGAGAACAAAGCTTGCGCAATAATCGAGTGACCGATATTCAGCTCCACAATCTCGGGTATCTGGCAGATAGCCTGTACGTTATGGTAATTCAAGCCATGCCCTGCGTTGACCTGCAAACCTGCTGCATGGGCATACTGCGCCGCTGTTTGGATGCGCAGCAGCTCTTCAGCCCATTGTGACGGCGTTTGGGCTTCGGCATAACAGCCAGTATGCAGTTCAATGACAGGCGCACCTGCTGCGATTGCCGCGTCAATTTGCCTAACCTCAGGGTCGATAAAAAGCGATACCTCGATACCCGCCGCTTTTAGCTGTGCACAGGCGGCGTGCATGGTCGGCAGATTGCCCGCCACATCCAGTCCGCCTTCGGTGGTCAGTTCTTCGCGTTTTTCAGGTACTAGGCAACAGGCATAAGGCTGTACTTGGGTGGCGATAGCCAGCATTTGCGGTGTTACCGCCATCTCAAAGTTTAAGCGGGTGTGGAGCAGTTCTTTCAACAAAAAAATGTCCCTGTCCTGGATATGTCTGCGGTCTTCACGCAAATGCGCAGTAATGCCGTCAGCCCCTGCCTGTTCGGCAACCAGCGCGGCTTGTATCGGCTCAGGATAACGCGTGCCGCGTGCTTGTCTTATGGTGGCGATGTGGTCAATATTAACGCCTAATAAAATGGGTATATGAGTCATGGTCGTAATGGGGTCAGGATTTTACTAATAATCGCCCTGCTTTTGAGCGGTTTGGCGGGCAAGTGGGCAGCAACCACGGCACGCATCAGAAATTTTGCTTCAGTTAAGGTTGTGGGGGCAAAATCACGCACTTTCAAGGCCAGCAGTGTGGTGCCTGCAAAACGCCCGTCAATCGCGGCGACAAAACCCAATTCGGCGTTGTAGTGGTATTTTGCCTCGGCGCGTATAGGGGTTTCCAAGTGGTCAAAGTCCAGCTGTAAGCCATAACCGACGGCATCCAGTAAATCGAGTTCAAAAATACGCAAGGATTTTTCTATGGCGGTGTTTTCGCCCAAACGCGACAGGCATTCGTTATAGGCGACAAACACCTCAGGATGGGGATCGTGGGCATGTAAAAACGCCATCACCAATTCATTGACATAAAACCCGCAATACAGGGCAGTGCCTTGTAAAGGCGAAAAAGGCCGCGCGTTGTCTACGCCTGTCAGGGTTTTGAGTTCGGTTTTGCCTATGCACGACAATAACAGCGGCACGAAAGGCTGTAGGCTAGCGGCGGTTTTTGAGCGGGGCTTGCGCACGCCTTTGGCAATCAGGGTAAAACGGCCATAGTCATGCGTCAGTACATCGACGATCAAGCTGCTTTCTTGGAAAGGGCGGTGTTGCAGGACGAAAGCGGGTTGTAAATAAATGTTATCCGTCATTAAAGCCTAAGCTTTGTAGGGCGCGTTCATCGTCTGACCAATTCTTTTTAACCTTCACCCAAAGTTGCAGATACACTTTTTGGGCGATGAGCTTTTCTATGTCAAACCTGGCGTCGGTGCCGACTTTTTTAAGCATTTCACCATCTTTGCCGATGATGATGGTTTTTTGTGACAGCCGCTCCACCCAAATAATCGCGTAGATTTTGGTGATGCCGGGCAATTCTTGGTAACGTTCCATTTCCACGGTCAGCGCATAAGGCAGTTCGTCACCCAAGCGCCGGGTGAGCTTTTCACGGACTATTTCCGCCGCCAAAAAACGTTCAGGGCGGTCAGTGATTTGGTCTTCGGGATAGATAAGGTCGCTGGTGGGCAACAAGTCCATGAGCAAACTTTCAAGCTGGTCCAAGTTAGTCCGCTTTAAGGCCGAAATAGGGATCAGGTGTTGAAAAGGAAACCGATGTTGGGCTTGGTCAAAAAAAGCCAATATCTCGTCTTTGTCTTTAACCTTATCAACTTTGTTGACGGCTAGAATCACGGGCAATCCCGCCTGTTCCAGCTTTTTAAAGATCACTTCATCGTATTCATGCCACGATAAGCCATCTATCAGCCACACAATCACATCAACCCCAAGCAGGGTGGTTTCTGCGGTGCGGTTTAAGTAGCGGTTCATCGCCCTTTTTTCGTTGTTGTGCATACCCGGCGTGTCCATGTACACCACTTGCCCGGCTTCGGTGGTGTTGATGCCGAGAATGCGGTGCCGGGTTGTTTGTGGCTTACGCGAGGTAATGCTGATTTTTTGTTTTAGCAAGTGATTCATCAATGTCGATTTGCCGACATTGGGCCGTCCTATCAGTGCAACGAAACCGCAGTTCATTCATTTTCCTTGTTTTTTAATAATTGCAGCATAAGCTCTGCGGCTGCTTGTTCAGCCCTTTTTCTGGAGATGCCGGTCCCGACGCAGGTTTCGGTCAACAACGGCACGGTACACTTCACCTTAAACAACTGTTCATGGGCTAGCCCTGACATCGTAATGAGAGTGTATTCGGGCAGGTCGAGCTTTTTGGCTTGCATCAGTTCTTGCAATTGGGTTTTCGGATCTTTTTGCCAGTTTTCCAGCGACAGGCTGTTTAGGTTTTCCGAAAACAACTCGCTAATCCAATGCTCGCACGCATCTATGCCTTGGTCTTTAAACAATGCGCCCATAATGGCTTCCAAGGCATCAGACAAGATCGAGTCGCGGCGAAAGCCGCCGCTTTTAAGTTCGCCAGAACCTAACACCAAGTAATCGCCGATTTGGTGTTTTCTGGCCAATTCGGCTAAAGAGCTTTGGTTGACTAAGCTGGCGCGTAGCCTACTTAAAACGCCTTCGCTGGCTTCGGGAAACAATTCGTATAAACGTTGGGCGACAACAAAGCCCAAGATTGAATCGCCTAAAAATTCCAAACGTTCATTATTGGCTGAGCTGGCGCTACGATGGGTCAATGCCATCGTAAAAAGTTGTGGATCGTTAAACACCAACCCCAATTTCTTGCATAATATTTCGGGTTTTTTAGTCACTGGTCACCCACCTCTATCACATCGTTAAATTGCATTAGAACACTAAGGTTGCCGATAATTTTTCTGACCACCTCATAGTCAATGGCGACCCGCAGATAATTGCCGTATTTGGTGACGGTTATATTGTCTGGGGATACTTCACTGATATCGTTTATGCTGAATTGTCTTCTTAAGTTCTCTTTGATTTCTGACTGGCTTTGGCTTTGGATATGGGGGGTTTTTTTAAGCTCCGACAAACAGCTGCTTACCTTGCTGTGGTCTAGGTAAACAGGGGCTATCTTAAGGAACAACAGCACCACAAAGCCTATAAAACCCAGCACAAAAATGAGTGAGATGAATGTTAATCCTTGCTGGCGTTTGGCTAGTGCTTGCATAGTGCCCTCCGGTCTAAGTGTCCGCGTCCAGTCAACGCGTATGTGCTGTAAAGCTATTTTATGACAGTCCCTAAGCGGCTAAAATCGACGCCCTTGGCTTGCCAATCCCAACTCATCCAGATAAAAAAGGCTTTGCCGACCAAGTTTTGTTCAGGGACAAATCCCCAATAGCGGCTATCATTGCTGTTGTCACGGTTGTCACCCATCGCAAAATAATGGCCTTCGGGGACGACATGGACAAACTCAACCGTAGGCGCCTGTTGCCGGATCAGTATGCTGTGTTCAACACCCGTCAGGTCTTCCGCCAACTGTTCTGCGCCGGTCATGTCTTCACCTTGCCCTACGCCTTGATAGCGGCCTAATGACACCGTTTTGACGGGTACATCGTTGACGGTCAACTGCTTGTTGCTATAGGCAATTTTATCACCCGGCAAGCCAATGATACGCTTAATATAATCGATGGAAGGGTCTTTAGGGTAGCGGAACACGACGACATCGCCGCGTTTAGGTGCGCTGATCGGGATAATTTTTTTATTGATGACGGGCAAACGTAGGCCATAAGTGAATTTATTGACTAAAATAAAATCCCCCACCAGCAAGGTGGGCATCATCGAACCAGAAGGTATGCGGAAGGGTTCGGCAATAAACGACCGCAATATCAGCACCGCCAACACCACTGGAAAAAACGACCGCGCATATTCAACCAGCAGTGGCTCGTTTTCTTCATCAAAGGTTAAGCCTTTGGCTTTTAAATACCATAAATAACTGCCCCAAACAACACCAGTCAACACACTGGCGACAAACAGAAAAAAGGAAAAATCATAGTCCATAGGGTTATTTTTAGGTTGTGGGGCAAGCGCTTGGGCTTGCCCATGAGCTAAAGGCGAAAAAGTCAGTGTTACGCGAGCGCATTAAGGGGGATAGTGCAGGCTATTCTTTGTTTAGCTGCAAGACCGCCAAAAACGCTTCTTGGGGGATTTCAATATTGCCGACTTGCTTCATACGTTTTTTACCCGCTTTTTGTTTTTCCAGCAATTTTTTCTTACGGCTAATATCGCCGCCATAACATTTGGCGATGACGTTTTTGCGTAAGGGTTTTACCGTAGAACGGGCGATAATTTTAGAACCGATAGCCGCTTGGATGGCGACTTCGTACATTTGCCGGGGAATCAGGTCTTTCATGCGTTCCACCAAATCTCGGCCACGGTTGTTGCTTAAATCGCGGTGGACAATAATCGACAAAGCGTCCACTTTTTCGGCGTTAATCAACACATCCAGCTTGATTAAATCGGCGGCCTGAAAGCGCAAAAACTCATAATCGAACGAGGCAAAACCACGGCTGACCGATTTTAAGCGGTCAAAAAAGTCTAGCACCACTTCGCTGAGCGGCATTTCATAATGTAACGACACTTGTCTGCCGACATACTGCATATCTTTTTGCACGCCGCGTTTTTCTATACACAAGGTAATCACGCCGCCCAAATAATTTTGTGGCACTAAAATATTGGCGCGGATAATCGGTTCACGGATTTCCCTGACGATGCCGCCATCCGGCAATTTGGCAGGGTTATCCACCATCAGCACTTGGTCGGTTTGGGTGATGACCTCGTAAATTACGGTCGGCGCGGTGGTGATTAAATCAACATCGTATTCGCGCTCCAAGCGTTCTTGCACAATTTCCATGTGCAACATGCCCAAAAACCCGCAACGGAAACCAAAGCCCAAGGCTTGGGAAGTTTCAGGTTCAAACTGCAAAGCCGCATCATTAAGGTTGAGCTTGTTCAGGGCTTCGCGCAAATCTTCGTAATTATCGGAACTGACCGGATACAAACCTGCAAATACGCGCGGTTGCACGCGCTGGAAGCCAGTAAGCTGGGCGTCTGCGGGCTTGTCTGTCCAGGTGATGGTGTCGCCTACAGGCGCACCGAAAATGTCCTTGATGCCCGCGACCACATAACCGACCTCGCCTGTGTTTAAGAGTTCCTTTTCCAGCCGTTTAGGCGTAAAAACCCCGACTTTTTCGGCAATAAACGACTTGCCCGTAGACATAATCGTAATTTTTTGTTTTCTGCGGATGCTGCCGTGCATAATGCGCACTAACGACACCACGCCCAAATAACTGTCAAACCACGAGTCGATAATCAAGGCTTGCAACGGCCCGTCAGGATCGCCTTGCGGAGGCGGCACTTTGATGACCAGTTGTTCCAACACATCCAGCACACCCAAGCCGGTTTTGGCGCTAATCATCAGGGCTTCGTCGGCAGGAATGCCGATCACCTCTTCAATTTCGGCCTGTACCCGTTCAGGTTCGGCAGACGGCAAATCAATCTTATTGAGTACCGGAACCACTTCCAAACCTTGCTCGATTGCCGTATAGCAGTTCGCTACGCTTTGCGCTTCTACGCCTTGGGCGGCATCAACCACCAGCAATGCGCCTTCACACGCTGCCAACGACCGGGATACTTCGTAAGAAAAATCCACATGCCCGGGCGTATCAATAAAATTCAGCTGATAGGTTTCGCCGTCTTTGGCCTTAAAATCCAAGGTGACGCTTTGGGCTTTGATAGTGATCCCGCGCTCTTTCTCAATATCCATTGAATCAAGCACTTGTGCCGACATTTCGCGGTCAGATAAACCGCCGCACAGCTGGATAAAACGATCTGCAAGTGTTGATTTACCGTGGTCTATGTGCGCGATAATGGAGAAGTTTCTGATATGTTTTAAATCCACAGTGTTTTATGCGTGATGAGGTGGTTGAGGCGTTATTGCTGTTGCGCTGGCGGCAGGGAAGGCCGACAAAGATGTAGGCTGGCCTAAGCAAATGACGGATTATAGCAGATTAAGCCTTATGCTTAGTCAAGTTTATTGCGCGATCAGTTATCGCATTTTGGCGATTAGCCAGTTCAAGCACCACCCATGTCTAGTCTACGATGGCGCGGCGGCACGTTAAGGTTGGGTGGCTCAGTGTCAGGATTAATAAGGCGTTGCACGCTGGATAGCTAACTGGGCATAGTAAAGGCGGGCTTCCCGTTTAAGCTGGGACAGTTTGGGTGTCGTTCGCTGAGCGGAGTCGAAGCGAATCCCGCCGCCGGCTTCGACTCCGCTCAGCCAACGGCTCCTCAGTCCCGCTTTAAGTGAGTAGCCGTAAAGGAGTGTGTGATATGACCTACTTTGTGTGATATGCCGCATTTTAACTAATTGGGTTAATGCCTTAAATGCCTAAGCTTAGTGGTTTTTATCGGGTAAATAGATAGCCAGTAGGGACTGAGCCTTGTTGTGTGCGGCAACAGATAAATATTACAAGCAACCCAGTAAAAAAATAGAGGTTGGCATAAATAATGATTGTTGTTTCCATTTTAAAACAACTGAGCGTATTTTTTATGTCCCTTTATAAATACCTGCACACTCCCCTCGTGGCACTAAGTTTGTTAGTGTTTTTGGGTGTTGCTAATGCCGCAACACTCCCCAAACCTAAAATCAGTAAATTGAGCTATGACAGTGTAAGCAACACTCTTAATGTATCGGGTACGACCAAAGCCGAAAAGGTTAGTTTGTATGATGCCGTAGCCGACCAATGGTTGGCGGAACAAGCGTCGGTTGGCGGTAAGTTCACGTTTACCATCACGCATTTGCCTACAACCCCGTGTTCAATTCGGGTTGAAGCCGATGGCGCATCAGTTATTGCAGAGTTGGCAAAAGTACCTGCTTGTTTAAAAGGCGACTTGCCACCTGTCTGTAAAATTGTCTCACCTACAGGCGACAAACAAATTAATTTTGGCGAAAAACTGAGTTTTTTAGCGACGGCAACCGACCCAGAAAAAGCGGCACTTTACTATGAATGGGATTTCGGTGGCGGTGCCGCTGTGCGGCCTACCGCACTCGCAGCGAATGATATTAAGTTTGCTGGCGGCAATAACACCACCTACAAAGTCAGCTTTACCGCAACCGACTTAACCGGACGCCGCTGTACCGACCGCATCACCGTAACGGTTGGCACGCCTCCCGCCACACCTGCAAAAGTGCCGGAACAAGTTATCGCTAAAAACGGTATAGATAGTGACGAATATGTGGTTTTGCCCTATACGCCTTTTAGTATGGAATTTCATGATCTGAGCTATTTTGGTATGCCGCAGATGTACCCCATTAACTGGCTAAATGCGGTAGTCTTAAGAAAAGGTTCGGTAGGGGGCGACAAGCCAGCCTTTATGACTAAAACAGGCAATGTGAAGTTGCAATTGTCCGCGGCCTCCAATCCTTATGATCCGGTCGGCAATGATTCGATCAACTCTACTAGCCAAAATTATCCTGTCGGCACGGTGTTTTTATCGTCCGCTGTGCAAAAAAGCGATTGGTTTGATCCCTGCGTTTATAACGGCGAGAAAGACCGCAACGGGGTCTTGACGGTAAAAGGCAAGCCCGTACAACCGTTTGGCTTTAGCACACCGTTTACGATGGCGTCTTGTATCTTTGGTGTAGTGAATGAATTTAAGCCCGATGTCGCCAATACTTGGACAGCCGTAGACGTTAAACCCGACCAAGGCCATCCAGTCTATGACAGTGATTTTTGGTTTGATACCAAACAAGGTTATTACAAAAAAGCCGCCGGGATTGCGATGCCGGGTATCAGTAAACCTTATCAGGCCAATGATCCTCAGCCCTTTAACGATTTTGACGCCGAGCGTTCGGTATTTGAAGCGAATGGCTTGGCGATGTTCCCTACTGATGATAAAGGCCGCCATAACCCCTATCCGTTAATGCGTGTTGAAGCGGTTTCGGCTGGTAAGGCGGTGGCGTCGGCGGATGCAGTGGTAGCCATCAGTACCGAGTTTAATTGTGCAGACTGCCATACCAAGGGCAAAATCGCTGCCGATCAAACCGTCTATGACAAGTTGAAGCAAGATGTTGAAAACAGTAGTGCCACAGTCAATCCGGGCTTGGTGAAATACAAACCCAAGCTGGAAAAAATACCCAAATTTGTCTCCCCCGAAGAAGTGGACGCGGCGCACAAAAATGAGCGTGCGGTGATTGAACAAGCTGCATCTATCAACATGGCGGAAATACACGATTTTATTTACGGCTTTGCGCGGGCTTTTAACGATCCAGTGCCTTGGGTCGGTGAAGAAGGTTTGTTCATCATCGATGACTATAACAAAGGCATTTCCGCAACCGCTTGTGGCTCGTATTGCCATCGCTCCGACCCAAAGGTCAACCAAAATTGGGGGCCTATGACTGTAGCACCTGACCAAATTGGCTTTGGTACTGCTTGTCCCGAATACGCCAATTCCTTACACAATACCCACGGGCGGATGTTAGGCAAATTAAATGCCGATTTTACGGGCAGTATCGAACGCGATGAGTTGTCCAAAGCTTTTAAAATGGCTGATTTGACCAAAAAGCTGGATCCTCTCCACCCTTTGCTTTTGGAAGCTAAAGATTCCGGCACGCCTGATGCCAGCTGTTTATTATGCCACCAAGGCAAACAAGACAAATACCAGCGCGATGTCATGACGGCGGCGGGTGTCAACTGTATTGATTGTCATGGTGATATAGCCGTGGTGGCGGGTGGTACGGCGATGGCATCACGCGCAGCGGGTGAAAATCCGCCTGATAACAACGGCACCAAAAGCTTTGAGCATTTAGTGCGGCATAACTACCGCGATAGCTTGCCCAGTTGCGCTTCTTGCCATACAGGGGAGGGCGATGAACCCGTATTGCGCCGCAGCTATGATATGACCACGGGTACGTTTAAAAATTTGGTAGCCAAAACTGAACGTTTTGCCGAAAACCTGACGCCTAAATTAGCGGATGGGGTTTTGGATGATAACAGCTCTAAATTGGTTGAAGTGGCCCAAAATGGCCAGTCATGCCCACCGGGTACCTTTTCTGACGGGTTAACACCCGGCAAGCATGTGTGTGAACGGGGCTTGTTTAAGCTCAGTTTAGATAAACATGGTTTGTTGCCTTGTGCCACTTGCCACGGCCCTACCCATGCTATCTGGCCTAACCCAGACCCTTATGCCAACGACAACGTGACCGCTATCCAGTTGCAAGGACACACAGGCACGCTGTTGGAATGTTCGGCTTGCCATACCGCCGATGCGTTTAAAGGCGGTGTTGTCGATGGCTTACGCTATGGCGCAGGTATTCTTGCCGGCCCTCACGGTATGCACCCGGTCAACGATCCGTATTGGGTAAATGCCGACGGCGGCTTCCATAACCAATGGGCGAAAAAACGTGGCTTGGACAGTGAAGACCAATGTGCGGCTTGCCACGGTAAAGACCATAAGGGGACGCGTTTGTCTAAGACCCCTGTAGACCGGATCTTTACGACGGGCAAAACTAAAAAGTTTAAGAAAGTCACTGTAAAAGCGGGAACGCAAATAGGTTGTGATCTTTGCCACAGTCTGGAGCAAAGCTTTCTTAAGTAGCCGAACACTGGCGTGGCAGTAGGCGCAAAACCACCGACATGTATTTGTCGCGTGGTTTTGCGCTGTCTGTCCAATCAACCGTCTAAGGCTGCTATACAGTCTGACAGTAAACATAATTTAGGTAACTGCATGGCAAACACACAAGCAAAAATAATATGGGCAGCTGCATGGCTGCTTGCACAATGGTTCGTTTCAACGGCGTGGGCGGCAACGCCAGGCCGGGTAGTGGTCGCAAACCGCACCTCAGGCACGCTCTCCATTATTAATGAAGATAATGATACTTTAATCCGCACGGTGTCGGTCGCGGGCAAATTTGCACGCCCGCCTGAACCGATGTATGTCAATTATGTAGCCAAACACAATTTATTAATCGTCAACGACAGGGCCAATCAGCAGATCATTGCTTTAGATGCCGATAGCTATAAAATTCTGAATACCGTCAAAATTGGGGCAGGGGCGTTTCACATGTGGACAGACGGCCTAGGAAACCAAACTTGGTCTGTCAACGATGTCGATAAGAGCTTTACCATTATCAATCCGAAAACATTAACCGTGCTAAAAGCCAAGCTAGATATTCCTGCTGACTTAAAAGAAAAAGGCGGCAAGCCCCATGATATTTTGTTGGATAAGGCTGGCAAGTGGGCTATTACCACAATAGTCGGGGTCGGCGGCACGACTGATCCTGATTATGTGGTGCAATACAGCACCAAAACCTTCAAAGAAATTGCCCGTCAAGCGGTCGGCAAAGATCCGCATGTAGGCGTGTTGAATGATGGCAAACTGCTGTTTGTGCCTACGCAAAACGCCAACAAAGTGTATGTGATGGATCCGAAAAAAAACTTGGCCTTATTAAAAACTTTGGAAATTCCTGGCGCACATGGTGCAGCTTGGACACCAAGCGGCAAGTATTTTTATACCAGCAATTTGCCTAAGGCAACCTTAGATGGTGTCAATAAGGATATGCTCTGGGCGATAGACACTAAGGCGTTGGAAGTTGCCGGATCGGCCCCTTTTCCTAGCGCACCTGCTGATGCGGGTTTGCAAGCGGCGCATAATTTGGTGGTTAATTCGACTGGCACAAAACTCTATCTGACCCATTCAGGTCACGAGCCGGGCAATACCGCCGGCGATATTACGGTGTACAGTATTTCTGATGCCTTGCCCGTACCTGTTTATACCAATAAACGCATCGAAGTGGGCTTAAATCCTTTTGGGATAGGGTATATTCCGCCTAAAAAATAATTTAGGAGGGCGCAGATGAAAACAATGGCTAAGCATTACGTTAATGTGGTTTTATGGCCGCTATTGCTTAGTTTAGCTTGGCCTACGGCAGTCATGGCGTTGGTTGACTTAAGCCCAAAAATTGCTGTTAACTATCAGGCTCCCGTCTATCAGGCCGCGACAGCTGATTTTGTCGTGGCGGGGGTGTTGCATAATAAGACCGACCAGCCCATTTCTGCCCCTATTTCGCTGGTGGTTGATGGCTTCAATCACAGCGAAAGCACGCTTGAGTTGCTACAGGCCGACGGTGCTGTACCGACGGGCGATGCGTATAAGGTCATTTTGGCGCAAGGCCAATTGGCGGCAAATGCCGACCTGCCTTTTACCGTACATATAGGCTTTGCTAATGATCTCAGCGGCTTGGCAGCCGATGCCCTAGAAAAAATAGCCCAAAAAGCCTTTCAGTTTACCCCGCCTGTTACCGCCAATTTCTCGGTCAGTTTTATCGTGGCGCAGATTCCTGCCAATAACCGCCAGCCAATTGCTGATGCGGGTACTGACCAGTTGGGATTGGTGGGCAACCCCATTAATTTGGATGGGCGTGCATCTACCGATGCCGACGGTCATCCCTTAGGCTATGTGTGGTCGTTATTGGCACGCCCTAGCGGCAGTACGGCAAAGCTATCGTCCCCTACAGATCCGATCAGCGTTTTGATCGCCGATACCCCGGGGGTGTATGAAGCCCGTTTGGTGGTCAGTGATGGCTTTGTGCTCAGCCAACCCGACACGGTAAAAATGACCGTCTACGCCAATGGCGGCAGCAACCATAGCCCAAAAATCACCTCTACGGCCTTAAGCAATGGCTTGGCGACACGCGATTACAACTATAGCGTTATTGCCGCCGATGCAGACGGCGACACCTTAAGCTATAGGCTGATTGAGTTTCCCACGGGCATGACCATTTCTGCTAACGGCAGCATCCGTTGGCTAGTTGTGGACAAGCCGCATGAGATAATACCCGTGGCTGTTGAAGTCAGCGATGGTCGTGGCGGTGTCGATGTTCAAAAATTCAGTATCCATATCATGCCTTGCGTGTGTAGTTAACATGAAGAAACTTAACTTGATGGCGGTGTTGGCCCTGCTAAGCCTCATACCTAGCCCAGCGGTATTGGCAGATGTCGTCGGCGATTGGCAGCTATCCGGCCTCATGCGTGTGGATGGCATCGTTAAAGGCAAATCGATAACAGTGCAAAAAAAAGCCTATCCTGCGCTTGCCAGTTTTGCTTCGGTTGATAACATCAAATCGTTTAACTTAAGCAGCCCGGCTTTTATGTTGCCGGGTTTATGGCGTGCCAATAAAACCGCATTCACGGGTGTGCCGGATGCGGCTGCGGTCAGGGCTTTATTGGCGGTGATTAAAAATGATGTGCTGGCTAGGTCCAATTTGCCCTTAAATTTAGAGGCGGGTACTTGGACGCTGACAGGCAAAGAAATAAAGGTCGGCAAAACAACTAAAATAAGTGGTACTTTAACCATAAAAGCAAAAGCTTTTTTTCAAAGCTATACCACCAAAAGCGGTGGCTATTATGTAGGCTCTGTGAATATCAGCTATGTGTTCAACGGGGTTAAGGTTTAATCCCTAAATAAATCAGTTTTATGGTAGACAAAATGGTATTGCGTAGAAAAGTTGGCTGGATAGGCATTGTTATAACTGTGCTGTGGGCGCAAGTTGCTTTAGCCGCCGTACCCACTAAATTACAAAGCCAGTGTCTGTTGGCCTTGCAAGCCGAGGGTGCGAAAGTGGCTGAGGTGGCGGGTCGAGACGCGGTGCGGTGCATAAGCTTGGCGCTAAAACACAAATTGACGGGTAGCCAAATCAGTGCGTGTCTGGAAACAGAAACTGCCGCGCTTAAAAAAGCTAAGGCGAAGACGGTTTCAACGGCAGCCAAGCAGTGTACGCAGTTGCCCAACTTTGGGCCGACATCAGCCGATGAAGTCAATACGGCTTATTCTAAGCTCGTTGATGTGCAGCCGTTATTTGGCACCGACTTGGCAAGCACATTAAATGCAAATGCGCCTGTAAGCAAACCCGCCGCTTGCCAATTGGCACTTACAGAAGAATTGCACGCGCTAGTACGCGCAGAAGTGTCGGTCTATGGGAGTTGCACCAAGCAACTGCTGGGTAAGAAATTGGCGGCTTCGGCAACCGATTTAGAAACTTGCGTAGGTCAGGATAACGCCATAATCAGAAATGCGCGTAAGCACGCCGCCACGCGGGTGCTGGCAAAATGCGCGGCAGTCCCCAGTATTCCCCACTATCCCGGACAGTGTGCCAATATCCCGCTTAATGAGCTGGGCGCTTGCTTGGTTGCCAAAGCCCATTGCGATGCCAGCCTAGCCATCAATGCGGCTGAGCATCTTAATACGCCAGGCCATCAGTTTAATGAAGGGGTGGCAAGCTATTATTGTGGGGTACGCCCACCGCCCGCTAGCCATTCAGTGGCTAGGCAGTGGAACGAGCAAATTCTCGATGCCATCCGCTTAGACAACCCTAGGCCTACCGTACATGCCCGAAACTTATTTCATTTGTCGGCAGCCATGTATGATGCGTGGGCTGCTTATGATACGACCGCTGTGCCTTATTTTGCCGAAGAATATCCACTTTGGGGCAATCCCAAACGCGATAGGGAAATTGCGATTAGTTTTGCGGCGTATCGGGTGTTGGCGCAGCGTTATTCGTCGCCTAATGCCTTAGGCTCTGTGACATCACAGGCGCGGTTTGCGACGCAAATGAAGTTGTTGGGCTTAGATAAAGATTATCAGCTAACCACGGGTGACAATCCCGCAGCGGTCGGCAACCGCATAGCCGCGCGTATTTTGGCGCAAACCCTAACGGATGGCTCCAACCAAGCGATGAATTATGCCGATCCGACTTATGAGCCCGTCAACGCGCCCTTGGAAGTCAAAAAAAGCGGAATAGACCTCAATACCGACCCCAATCGCTGGCAACCATTGGCATTAGATTCCATCGTCAGCCAAAACGGTATTCCTTTACCGGGTAAAGTACAAACTATCATAGGCGCACAATGGACTCGGGTGACACCGTTTGCATTATCCCGCCAACAACCTTCTGGCCTGTATTTCGACCCGGGTGCGCAACCCAAACTGGGCGGCTTAGGGGATGCGCAATTTAAGCAAGATGTGTTGAAAGTTATCCAATTATCGAGTTGGCTGACACCGGATGACCCGACCGTAATCGATATTTCTCCCGCATCACAAGGCAATAACACGCTGGGTGCCAATAACGGCACGGGCTACGCGCTCAATCCCGTCACCCGTCAGCCGTATCAGCAACAACGGGTTAAGCGTGGTGATTTTGCTAGGGTGCTTGCCGAATGGTGGGCTGACGGGCCGACTTCCGAAACCCCGCCGGGGCATTGGAATTCGATTGCCAATGCAGTGGCGGACAGCCCTGGGTTTAAGCGGCAACTAGCGGGCAGCGGCGCCGTGTTGAGTGCCTTAGAATGGGATGTGAAAACTTATTTTGCCTTGAATGGCGCAGCCCATGATGCGGCTATCGTCGCTTGGGGGATCAAGCGTCATTATGATGGCTCGCGTCCGATAACAATGATCCGCTATATGGCGAAAATGGGCCAGTCATCAGATCCCGCGTTACCGTCGTATCATCCTAAAGGCTTGCCGTTAAAGCCAGGCTTAGTGGAATTAATAAGCGCAGAAAGTTCAGCACCCGGACAAAAACACGCGCATTTAGTCACTGCGGCGGCGGGTGGTCGTGTCGGAGATGTGGCTATTTATGCTTGGCCCGGCAACCCGGCTGACACCAAAACCCAATACAGTGGTGTTAAATGGGTCTTGGCCAAGGATTGGCTACCTTATCAACGGGCCACTTTTGTCACGCCCGCTTTTCCGGGCTATATTTTCGGCCACAGCACCTTTAGCCGCGCAGCCGCAGAAGTGCTGGCAGCCATCACAGGATCAGAATTTTTTC
>JABFST010000294.1 GCA_013140465.1 Methylococcaceae bacterium | reverse complement strand
GTTGTTTGGCATGGCTCATCGCAAATTCGCCATTTTTGATAAAACTGTCTTCGTCTCCCCCGTCTTCGGGATAAACGGCAATGCCAATATTGATGTTTAAAAATATTTCATGGTCTTTAATAGGAAGCGAAGCTTCCATCAGCTGCAAGATGGTTTTTGCCGCCTTTATGCTGTCATCGGTACTGCTGACAGGGTTTAGCAACACGGCAAACTCATTGCCACTCAAGCGGAACACCGCCATTTCACTCGGGTTGATGGCATCGGCTTGGCTGCGCGTCTCATCCTGAATGCCTTGCACCAAACGTTCGGCGAATTTTTTCAGGATGCGGTCGCCAATATTGGGGCCCAAGGTTTCGTTGATGCGCTTAAAGCGATCTATGCTGATAAACAACACTGATAACACGGCGGCTTGGGGCTGCCCATAGGCAATCACTTGGCCTAGGATTTCTTTAAAATGTTTGCGGTTGGGCAAGCCCGTGAGCGGATCGTAATATGACAAAAAGCGGATTTGTTTTTCTATGCGTTGCCGTTCGGTAATGTCCTGAACTGTACCCTGGATGCGCACGACGGTTTGGTCAACAATCACGGGTTCTCCGCGTATTAATACGATATGGTCGGCGTTTTTGGCGTGGCGTATATGGAATTGTTGATGAAAACTCTGTTGGTGGATCAGGCAGCTTTCTATATTTTGGTGCAACTTATCGACATCGGCACTTTGCATCTGCCGATATAAATCGACGCGGCGGCCTTTAAAAGACGCGGCTTTAACGCCCAATACATTAAACACTTCCTCAGACCATTGCATAGTGTCGGTAGCCACCTGCCAATCCCAACTGCCCAAATGGGCAATTTTTTGGGCCGTGCGTAATTCAGCCTCGCTTTTTGCCAACTGTCCCAAGGCCGAACTGGCGCGCAACAAATAGCGCAACCGGTGCGGCAAGGTCGGCCAGCTAATGGGTTTGGCAATAAAATCGGTCGCCCCCATTTGGAAGGAGCTGTTAATCGAGGCTATATCATCGGCCCCGGTTAGCATCACGACGGGCAACAAGGCCAAATCGGGTATCGCGCGTATCGCTTGCAGACAGGCAAAGCCATCCATGTCCGGCATCATGACATCCAAAAACAGCAACGCTGGAGGACGTGCCTTTAGCATTTCCAACCCCAGTTGACCGCTTGCGGCACTGACCACCTCAAAACCTTCCTGTTCGAGTATTTCATGAAGCATCAGGCGCATCATGTCATCGTCGTCTATTGCCATTATCAGACTGCGCGGAACGTGCTGTTCGGTCATGAGTAGTCCTGTTGTGAAATCAGTTGTAAGAGCCATTCAAATTCAATTTTTAGGTCTACCGCCTGTTGTTTGTCCCAGTCTAGCGTGCCGTCGCGTGCTGCGGTTTCAAGATGCCGCGCCATGTCCGCCAAGCGCAAACCGCCGACATTGGCGGCGGCAGATTTTAAGCTGTGCGCGGCATGATGTACGGTGTTGGTGTGCTGGTCTAACAGGCCCAGCTGCAATTTTTCCAGCTGTTCTGCCGCACTGTCTTTAAACAGGGACAACAAGCGCGTCACTAATGCAGCACCGCCCATTTTGCATAAGGTGCTTAACGGTTCTGGGTCAAAACTCGTGGGGCCCAGAACCTGGGCGGGGGGATTATGGGTGACAGGCAATGTCAGCATAGGCTTAAAATCCAATAGGGAGACTATTTTGCTATATAAAGTTTGTTGCAAATACGGTTTGGTCAGGTAGTCGTTCATTCCTGCGGCGAGGCATTTTTCCCGGTCGCCCTGCATCGCATTCGCAGTCAATGCCAAGATAGGGATATGGCTTTTGCCCATTAAGGCTTCAAATTGGCGGACTTGTTGGGCGGCTGTGTAGCCATCCATTTCCGGCATCATGCAGTCCATTAAGATGAGGTCAAACTGACCGTGTTTGGCCTTAGCCAATGCCTCAAGCCCGTTTTCGGCCAGCTTGACCTTACAGCCCAGTTGGGTGAGCATGGCCTTGCCTATTTCTTGGTTGACGGGATTGTCTTCCGCCAACAGCACACGCAGGCCCTGTAACTGCCCCCCCTGGGCGGCACTGGTGGGTGTGGTAGCCAACAAGCCCAACAACGCTTGCTGTAAGGTCCGCTTGCGCAAGGGTTTGTGCAAACACACGGTGTTGCCGTCAGTGCTGACAAGTTCGCTGTCGATGTCGGCAGCACCCGAATAAACCAATACTCTGGGTAGCCCAGCCAGTTGCGGGGCAGTTAACAGCGGTTGTGCCAACGGCTCTACATCGGGGGCGGAGGGCTTGATGTCCAGTACGGCGATGTCGTAAGGGTGTCCTTTGCTGTCGGCTTGTGCCAGGGTTTCTAGGGCATAGGCGACGGTTTCGGCAATGCGCGGCAGCATCCCAAAATGCGCCAAGTAGCGGCTTAAAATTTTGGCGTCGGTGGCGTTGTCGCCTACCACTAAGGCGCGTTTGCCACGCAATTCGGTGGCGGGGTAAAGATCGGCGGATACGGGGGCCAAGGCGATGCGCAAGGGCAGCAAGACGGTAAAGGTGGTGCCGCCTTGCGGCACACTTTCAACACCGATAGTGCCGCCCATTAATTCCGTCAACTCTTTACAGATGGTCAAGCCTAAACCTGTACCGCCATATTTGCGGGTAGTGGAGCCATCGGCTTGGCTAAACGAGTCAAACAGCTTGGATAAGGCGGCGGGTGTTATGCCTATGCCTGTGTCGGTCACGCAGATTTTTAGGGTAACGGCATCGCCGCTCTGCGCGTGCTGGCTGATATGCAGTTTGACCGCGCCAGTTTCGGTAAATTTGATCGCATTAGCCAACAAATTGGTCAGGATTTGGCGCAAACGGTACGGGTCGCCCCGCAGTTCATCGGGTACATCTTCGGCAATCGTGCAGCTTAGCCCTATGTTTTTGCTATGGGCATTATCAAAAATAAGGTCGATAAGCTGGTCGGTCAGGGCTGACAGTTTAAAGTCGATTTCTTCCAACTCCAGCTTGCCCGCTTCAATTTTGGAAAAATCCAAGATGTCGTTGATGATGTTGAGCAATGAATCTGCCGAACTGAACACGGTTTCGGCATATTGGCGTTGCACAAAGCTAAGTTCCGTGCCCAGCAACAATTCCGTCATGCCTAATACGCCATTCATAGGGGTGCGGATTTCGTGGCTCATAGTCGCCAAAAACTGGGATTTGGCTATATTGGCGGCTTGGGCCTGAACGACGGCATTGCGCAAATCCACGGTGCGCAGTTCCACTTCATTTTCCAGGCGGTTACGGTGGTTTTCCAACTCGGCATCGCGTTCTTGCACTTGCCCTATCATTTGGTTAAAGCTTTTCACCAACTGGCCAATTTCATCGCGGCCTTCACCTCGCGCCCTTAAGGTGTAATCATTGCCTTCTGACACTTGCTGGGCGAGTTGCGACAAGCGGATTAACGGCACTGAAATGAGTGCCGCCAACCGCTGCCCATAGAGCACGCTCAGCAAAAACGCCCCTAACATGACCAATGATATTTGGCTTAAGTTGCTAAACAAGCGCCACCACATAGGCCGCAAATCGATAACCATATACAGATAGCCCACGGTGTCGGAGCCACGGATGATGGGCTGAACGACACTATGCGTAAGCGCAAGTTGCTGGCTGGACAAGATTTGGTCTTGAGCTTCGGCTAAGGTTGTGGGCAAGTTGACCAGTTGGTGGTCGGCGTTGTAATAGGCAAAAGCCACGCCATCACTGGTATACAATCGCGCGGCGATGATGTCGGGTTTGCCGCGCAGGGCCGACAAAATGTCAGTGGCGGAGCGGCTGTCATTAAACAGCAGCGCGGCATCGGCATTAAAGCCTATCATCTGGCCTGTGGAATGGGTATCCACGAGCATTTCTTGGTGTTCATGCCACAATTGGGTCATGCCGTTAAACAACAAGGTAAACAACAAGGCCAAACCTACGGACACGGCTTGTAAGCGGCGTAGCTTGTTGGTGATCGGCAGGTTATCAAATTTATGTGCTTTCATAGGCTTATTTTTGCGCCACAACCCGTTTCGCCAACTTGAGCATTTGTGCCATCACATGCACGCCATTGGCGTTAGCCGTATCGAGATTGACTTCAAACCCCAAGCGGTTGTCTTTTTGCACTAGCCCTATAACGCCGCCTTGGTCAACAAAATTGGGCTTGTCGCTGACCGTTACAATCGCTAAGCCTTTTAAGTCGCGGATAATCTTAGCGGCATTTTCCGTGTGGCTGATGTACACCATTTGGCAATTTTTTAGGGCTTTGCCTTCTACCCCGCGCTGGATAATAATAGGTTTGTCGTCGATGGTCTTGCTTTCCAACACGTCCAAACTGTCGCCTAAGCCATCGTTGTCGGTCGTGCATAAACTAAACGCATCTGTGCTGACGGGCCAATGGATAAACTTAAAGAAATTAAACAAGAATGCCGTTTTAAGCGCGGCCTCATTGCCCGTTTCGGCACACGCAAGCGGGCCATAAACCCCAGCTAACACGAGGGCGGCCAAGCAACGGCTCAAAAGGGGGAAACGCGCCAACATCGCGCTACAAATGTCTAAGCCTGCACGAGGCAGGTGGGGTTATGACATGCGCAAAGTGCAACGCAAATGAGGGGCTGATTAATGGCATGGAAGGGCGCAAACTAATAGGTGATTTGTAACTTAAGGCGATATTCCCGCCCATTCATCCGCAGGATATTTTGCGGCACGTCCGCTGCACCACTGCCGCCCAACATTTCATAATGGGTGTTCAATAAATTATAGACCCCCACCGACACATCCAAGCCCTGCACTAGACGGTCGGAACTCAGGTTGACATTGAGCAAGTCATAACCATCGGCATAACCC
>JABFST010000084.1 GCA_013140465.1 Methylococcaceae bacterium | reverse complement strand
ACTCGGCCCGTAAACTGGGCTTGCACAGCACGGGCAATGCGGGTGGGGTGCGCAATTTGACGATTACCCCCGGGGCGTTGGATTTTGCGGGTTTGTTGCAGCAAATGGACACGGGCTTGTTGGTCACTGAACTGATGGGGCAAGGCGTGAATATGGTGACGGGCGATTACTCGCGCGGCGCGGCAGGGTTTTGGGTGGAACGCGGGGAAATCCAATATCCGGTTGAAGAAATCACCATCGCGGGTAATTTAAAGGACATGTACAAAAACTTGGTGGCGGTGGGTAATGACGTGGATTATCGCGGCAATGTCCGTACTGGCTCGATATTGCTAGACAAAATGTCTATTGCTGGCGAATAGCCGGATAAACCCAACAGGTGCGGCATGGATAATCTGGACACGCTATTTAAGCGCATCAGCCACGGCGTGTATGTGATTGGTGTCACCGACGGCACAGTACAACACGCGTTTACGGCGGCGTGGGTGATGCAAGTGTCGTTTAAGCCGCCGTTATTGGCCCTAAGCATCAACCCTGCACATTATTCCTATCAATTGCTGCAAGCGGGCGGCGTGTGTACCGTGAATGTGTTGGGGCTAGGCCAATACGCGCTGGCGGCACATTTTGGGCGTTCAGGCAAAGACAAGATGGCGGTTGGGGAATGGCAGCAAAGCCCCAACGGTGCGCCTTGGCTCAGCGAAAGCTTGGCTTATTTTGATTGTAAAGTGAGCCATTACACCGATGCGGGCGACCATAAAATTGCCGTTTGCCAAGTCCTGTCCGCCACGCACCTACGCCCAGGCCAACCTTTGCTGTATGCAGATATGGGTGATGCCGACGGCAGTAGTGGTTTGTATTAAGCCCCGCCGATGCCTGACTGCCCATCGTTAAGCGGGGTACAAGGGCTTTAAACCTTGTACTCTCGGCGCCATTGCCAACACGGCAACGGCTAAAGCCGTTGCACTCCAGTTGTATTCGCACAACCAAGCCCATTACCCTTTCCAATAAAAGTAACATCACCAATGAGTGCTCCCTCGATTATGACGGGGTTAAGCTATCGAGACTGTTAAAGAATTAACGTAAGCTTGCCCATCGGAGTGAAAAAACATGTTTTTTCACTCCAGTCTATAATTAAATCAAAGGCTTACGAAAATAAAAAACACCTTTTTATGAGTATTTGAAATACTTTCACAGTCTCTATCGCCCCTGCCCAGACGACAATTCATACGCCTTATGCGTTAAGATTTAAAAACTTGAACATCGGGTATAATGTAGGATTATTGAAGGTAGTGTTATGGCGTAAGAATATAGCCTAACGGAACACAACAACATAACAACTTGAACCATGAAACGATTTAAATTTATAGACTTGTTCGCAGGGATAGGCGGGTTTCACCAAGCCGCCGCTGAAAATGGGGGCGAGTGTGTTTTTGCCAGCGAGATAGACAGCGCCGCCCAACTGGCCTACCACGCCAATTACGGTCTACAGCCTCATGGTGATATTACTAAAATTGATCCCGCCACAATACCCGACCACGACTTGTTGTGCGCTGGGTTTCCTTGCCAACCGTTTAGCATTATTGGAAACCGGCAAGGCTTTGACGACATACGCGGCACGTTGTTCTTTCAAATCGTCAAAATACTGGAAAGCAAGCAAGCCCCGATGATAGTGCTTGAAAATGTAAAGCAACTGGCGACCCATGACAACAAAAGAACCCTTACTATCATTATCGACACCTTAAACAGCTTAGGCTATAAAACCGAGTGGAAAGTGTTGAATGCGCTAGATTATGGTTTGCCCCAAAAACGAGAACGCATCCTCATCGTTGGTTTTTTAAATCATGATGTCGCTTTTAAATGGCCTGAAAAAATAAAAAACTATCGGCCTCTTGCTGAAATTCTCGAACAAACAATAGAGGCAAGACATCTTGCCAGCCCAAGAATTGCCCAGAAGCGCCAAGCAAGCCATACCAGTGAGCATTACCCAGCCATTTGGCATGAAAACAAAAGCGGTCATATTTCCAGCTACCCGTTTTCTTGCGCCTTACGCTCAGGTGCATCGTACAATTATTTATTGGTCAACGGTGAAAGACGCTTAACACCACGCGAAATGCTCAGGCTACAAGGTTTTTCAGATGCGTTTAAAATTGTTTGCACTGACTCACAAACCCGAAAACAAGCGGGTAATGCTGTGCCTGTGCCTATGATTCAAGCCGTTATTAAAGAGGTTTTACATGCGTCCACCGAAGCTACGCGACAACAAGCACAGGAAAAATACCGAGCTATACCCACTAGGGGACTTTCCTCAGAATGTAATTTACGGAATCAGCAGCTGGCTTATTTATAACTCGCCACGGGCAAAACCAATATTAGCGGCGAAGATTGGGGTGATATTTTTGCCAAATCAATTACGGGGGAACATCTTGCAAATCCTGTTGGGTTGGCTGATGTAGTGGTCGCAGGCCAAGCTTGGTCAGTAAAAAGCGTACAGGATACCAATCCTCATGACTGCCGCTCGTTACGGATTATTTCAGGGAGAAATTCACCTGATTTTTCTTATGGCATAGAAAATCCACACGCAGACATACAGGCAACGGGTAAAGCCGTGCTCGGCATTTGGAATCAGCGTGTCAATATCGCGCTTGAGAAGTTTGATTTTCTAAGAACAGCCATTTTGATACGAAACGTCAACACACTTGAATTTACCTTATTTGAAGAAGAAACCAACCGCTTTAACACCAATGAATACCGTTGGGAAATTAATAAGCGTGGTAATTTTGAAGGTTTTGACAAAACCAATAACCAGCATAAATTTACTTGGCAGCCGCACGGTGCGCAATTCACTATCAAGTATGCAGTACCCGCATCAGCAATACGTTTTCAGATCAAAAGACCGCCTATTTTAGATTTTGCCGAAACCTTAAGGCAAATCGGTTTTGACAATACTTGGGTTTCCATCAAAAACTAGCAAGTAGCCCGTCTGAAGCGCAGCGGGATACGCGAATTTGTGGCACTAAAGTCCAGCAGGTTACGATTGGAGTAAAACGGCTTTAGACGTTTTACGCGGCGGCATCGCGGTTTGCCTATCAGCGAAAACCCCCTACACGCTTTAGGCGTTGTATTCTCAATTTCATTGCCGACACAGCAACGTCTAAAGCCGTTGCACTCCAGCTTTATTTTCTTAACTATTCAGCATCCGGGGCACAACAGCCGTAGGCTGAGCGGAGTCGAAGCGAACAAACCGGCTTCGACTCCGCTCAGCCTACGGTAAATTTGACTTATTAGAAGTCGCTCTGAATAGTTACCTATTTTCTTAACTGTTGGCAATCGCTTAGCCAATACCCAGTTTAAAAACCTCCGCGTCACTGGCGTATTCCCCTTAGACGACTCGGATGACGCCCTTGCCAGCGTCCGGAAAGTGCTGGCCTTGCAAGAAACTCGGCGGGGTTCGTGGTGGGTGGTGTGCATCGATAAAAAACCGCGTTATACGAATGGATTGAACACGGGCACTTGAAAGCGTTCAAAATCCCGGACGTTCCGGGTGACGACGGTAAGCTTATGTACGCGCGCACTGGCCGCGATCATGGCATCTTCATAAACGGTATCCGACTGGCGGTGCATCAGTTTGACCCAAAGCCGAAAGGTGACTGCGTCCATCGGCAACACATGGTAGGTAGCCCCCACCTGATCTGCCCATGCCTCAATTTCTGCCGCCTTGGCGGCATCTTGTTCCCGCGTAATTTCAATACCCGCTTGTATTTCACCGAATGTCACCGCAGAAAGGTAAAGTTCAGCGTCGGCTACGCCTTCGAGCCACGCCACCACCGCGCCATGAGGACGAACCTTACGCAACTCCGAAACAACATTGGTATCAAGAAGAAACATGACGGCCTTATAATGCAACAGATGCCCGACGTTTCGCCAGTCCACGCTGAGGTAAATCAAAATCGGCGCGACCCTCGTCGGTCATCAGCAACTCTTTAAGCGTGGGGCGTGCGGCATTATTCAGGCGCTTCCATTCGGCAATAGGGACGAGCACTGCGGTTTCTGCCCCACGACGGGTGACTACCTGCGGCCCTTCGCTCACGCAGGCATCCAGTAATTCGCTGAAACGGGCTTTAGCATCTTGTACGGGCCAAATTTTCATGACAAAACTCTCAAATGACTAGGTAGATGACCAGTCTAGCAACCTTTCTGCTGCACAGCAAAAGTTTCAACTCAAAACAGCCCCCAGTTTTTTCCATACGTTAAAAAGCATTGTCTCTTTAAAAATTACAACCTTCTGATATTGATGACTTATTGTGAAATACAAAGGCATTCTTCAGCTGCATAAAAAAATATTTCAAATTCCATTACTAGATTGGAGGGGTTCGCACGTTGTTGTAAGTATAAGCAGACCTTTTATACTTGATACTTAGTGCTTGGACGAAAATGCTGTATCCCTTGTGCATCACGGTCTACAACGATTTTTTACATTTGGGTTTTATAAGGTTCGACAGGTTGCCGAAACCAAAAATTGCGCTGTACCGCATAGCCTATAAGTCATGTACTATTTTTATCGCGATGTGTGTTCGGAAAACAAAAAACTCATGTAACTATTCAGCATCCGGGGCACAACAGCCGTTCGCTGAGCGGAACAGCCGTTCGCTGAGCGGAGTCGAAGCGAACAAACCGGCTTCGACTCCGCTCAGCCTACGGTAAATTTGACTTATTAGAAGTCGCTCTGAATAGTTACAAACTCATTTCAGTTATTCCTCTGCATGCCTTGCTACGACTGGCTTATAGCATTTTCGGTCAAGCACTAGTTAAGAGAAGTTATGGCACCTCAAAAATTTACCCAGCAACCGCCTTGGATAAAATATAGCGAAAACGCCCT
>JABFST010000168.1 GCA_013140465.1 Methylococcaceae bacterium | reverse complement strand
TATTAAGAATTGTAATTATTGCAACCGGCCTGATGATTATTATGGGCATGTTGGTGTGGAGTTATCTGAGGAGCAAAAAATCACAGGAGGACGAAGCCAGTTTGTTTGACCAAGCCGAATTTAAGACAGCAAAAACGCCTACTTTCGACTTTCCTGACAGCAGCGATGAGGACGACGCACCGCTAAGCGCTTCTAACCAGCATTTTTTCGATCCCGATGATGCGATGTTCGAGCCTGAGGACGACGAACCTACGCCCGCGCCGCGCGTGTCTGCCCCTGCCGTTATCCAATTTAGCCTAATCGCCAATGCGGATGAAGGCTTTAATGGCCTAGACTTGCTAAATGCCTTCGAGATAGGTGGCCTAACCTACGGCAACCTAAAAATCTACGAGCGTTTAGACCCAAACCGTTTGGTTGATTTTGGCGTTGCTTGCATGGTCGAACCCGGCACTTTTCCAGACAGCCATCTGGAGTCTTTTTTCTGCCCCGGCCTAGTGTTTTTTATGCAGCCCAGCGTGCTGGACGACCCACAAGCCGTGTTTGATGACTATATAGACACTATCCGCCTGATGGCAATTGAATTGGACGGCACTATTTTAGACCATCAGCACCTTACCCTCACTGATGCCACTGTTCGCACGTTAAGGCAGAGTTTGTAAAAACCTAGCCCTAAGCGCAATCGTGCAAAACCAACAGCCACGTTGTTGGCCCCTCTAAAAATATCCACGCTTGCAAATTGGAAAACCATCTTGAGCCAACCGTAACTTACGGCTTTTGGCTCAACATGATGCTTGCCAGAATGGCAGCCTTGTTAGTAGGCTGGAATAAGCCGCTTTAAGCGCAAGCGAAAAGCGGCGTTTCCGGCAAATCGTGGGCGCGGTGTGCCGGAAACGGCAGTTTTCACTTCGTCCAAACTGCCTTCGCGTAACCCTTGTAAGACCGAACGCGTCATAGGTTTCGCCGGAAAAAATGTTAACGAGGAGATTGTCTTGCCAACAATATCGATGTTTTATGGAATTATCATCCGCATGTATTTTGCGCCTGGTGAACATCCTCCGCCGCATTTTCATGTCTACTATGCTGATTATACGGCTACGGTAGATATACGCACATGTGAATTGATTAATGGAAGTTTGCCGAGGAGGCAGATAAAGCTTGTTTTGGCATGGGCTGAATGACATCAAGAAGAGCTTATGAATGATTGGAATTTGGTTATGAAGGGTGAAGAACCGTTCAAAATTCAACCATTACAATAGGAGGAAATAAAATGTATCCCTCAGTGACAGATGTTGTCCCCCGAGATGATTTCACGCTTCATATCACTTTTAGTAACGGTGAAAATGGCGTATTAGATATGAAACCCTATTTGGATTTCGGAATTTTTAAACGGCTTAAAGATTGCAACTCATTTGAAAAGGTTAGCGTAGCTTTTGATACCGTTGAATGGGAGTCTGGAGCCGATCTTGATCCTGAGTTTGTTTACGATAAATGCAAAAAATTGGCCTAATCACAGCCAAGTATGATGCTTTTATGCAATTTATCGTTCCAACCCTTTGCGTTGGAATGCAGCCCCAGATGCTCCAGCGTCTTCTTGCCTAATCCTGCACGTTTCACTTCGCAACTCTGGGGGTTGCCGGATGGATTGGAGCGTGGGAACTATACAGCCGCCTTAACGACACAGATATGTTTGGAGCTTGGTGCTGGACGCACCCCTTAGGTAAATCCTATGCAACGGTGCTATTCATCGCCGTCTTCTTCTTCGCCTTCGATTTCCATGCGACCGCCTTTATGGCAGCTTAGGCATTGCGCCATTTTCCCTAAACGATGTGCGCCTTCACCTTCATCCAGTAAATGCCGGACTATAATGTTATCAAGCAATTGCGGGGGAGATTGAAAGCCCGCGCTAAAATTGTGGCACGCGCCGCAGGTATGGGTGTGGGTGGCACGGAAGACGAATTCGCCATGTGGGTTCGCCATTGCGCCTAAGGTTATTTGCGCCAATGCTCCACGATGTTCAGTATGGCAATTTGTACACGGCTTGCCGTCGCGTAGTGTTTGCTGATGAAATGCCGAAACCGTCGGTTTTGCACGCGCCGCAAACTGCTTAGCGGTATGGCATGAGGCACATTTGCTGGCACTAGCCCCTTGAAAAGCTTGGTGGCACTGGCTGCAAGCCGTGATGTCGGCGTGGTAACGGCTTAAATTGCCGGGAGCCCAAAGGGTTTCGGGATAGTGGGTCGAACCCCATGCTAGCCACGCAAGCAGCAAAGTGATCGCAATAAGGACAGCGGGAACGGTGCGAGGTGGTAAGGGTGAAAAACGCATTTAAAAGCCACCAAAATAAAGCGCACCGAAGATATGGCTTATCATCAGCACTAAAAATATCATGACCATAGGCACATGGATCATTTGCCAAATCCTGAAAGTCTCCTCGTCCGAGGCTAATGCAAACAGCAGTTCTTCGGCATCCTGACGAGTTAGCCCTTGGGCTAACAGTTCTTTGCGTTTGCTGTTTAACAGCCTGAGTGCCTTTCTATGCACCACAACACCAATGATTCCGCTTAGTGTCACGATAGCCATCGCTAACAGTGCAAGGGTAGGCACTAAGGCATGAAAGTGCGGCCCGGCATGGATGATAATCAGTAAGGGCCCGCCTACGCCCGCCACTTGATGCACCAGAAACCAAGCTTTGGGCCAACCCTTAGTTCGGGCATGGCGCTTTTTTACTGAGTAAACAAATACTGCCAGAATAACGGCAAGTCCAGCCCAGCCGACCAGATGCCCGGTTTGGGTATGTCCAAATTGCCACCCAGATTGAAAGCTGAGCAATACTTCAAGCAAAAAACCTAGCGCAATCGCGATTGCGGCACAACTTATCACGGTGAGAAAGCGTTGGGTTATTGGGTTCATATTTCTATTCTTTAACAGATTGACAAAAAACCAATCGTTTTCCTTCGACTAGATAAACACTAAGTGTGGGCAAGTGAGGGTATCGCCCATAGCAATCTCGCGCCAGTGGCGGGGCTTAGGGGAGCTTACGCACAATGCCAGTGCGGGTCTGTACGATAGCACACATTGTGGGCGTGTTGGGGGCTTTCGCGCAACGTATCTCCGCATTCCGCACGGGCTATTTGCTGTGCAAGTTTGCCAACGTTAGCTAGGCGCGGGGTTTAACCTCTACAGATTTTGGTAATTGGCGGCTGGGCTGATAGAATCTGCGGCACTTCCTAAGCGGTGTTGGGCGGATTTCTGTGGTGTTGGTGTGCATTTTGCTTTTGCAAACGCAACGCCAGCGGTGGGTGAAGGCAACTTTAGGCTGAAACTGTGGTCAGCTTGTCACCCGTGTACCGATTTGCCGCGCTTTAAGCCGTCGTCATCCCCCTAAACCGCACAGCTCGCTTTTTAACCTCGGACATCTTTATGGCCTATCAGTCGTTGCTAAAAATTTTACAAGAAAAAAACAAGCTTTCTGCTTCTGAGCTTAAAAAAGTGGAGCGGGTTAAAAAGACCTCGGTGGCGGAAAGTTTGGCCTTGTTGTTGGTGAAATTGGGTTTGTGTTCGGAGTTGGATGTCGCCGATGCGTTTGTCGAATCCGGCGGCTTTGAAAAGGTTGTGACCGATCAATATCCTGTGGAATCGCCGTTGCCAGAGAACGTCTCGTTGCGGTTTTTAAAAAATTACCACGTTATCGGTTTTAGCCAAGCTGAACACGAGGTGACGGTGGTGATGATGGATCCTGAGGATCAGTTTACGATTGATGCGTTGCGCTTGGCGACGGGCAAGGCGGTGAACGTCAAGGTGGGCTTGCTGTCGGAAATTGATGCCGCCTTGGATGTGCAATACGGCGAAGACCGCTCGAAAATGGACAAGCTCATTGATGATGTGGCGGTGGACGATTTGGGCGAGGAAGATTTGGAGCATCTAAAGGATTTAGCCAGCGAAGCCCCGGTCATTAAGATGGTCAATTTAATTATGCAGCGCGCCATTGAAACCCGCGCTTCGGACATCCATATCGAACCCTTTGAGCAATCTTTAAAAGTGCGGCTGCGTATTGATGGCGTGTTGCAGGAGATTGATGCGCCGAATGTGAAATCGACGGCGGCGGTGATTTCGCGGATTAAGATTATGGCGAAACTGAATATTGCCGAGCGCCGCTTGCCGCAGGACGGACGTATTAAAGTGCAAATGTTGGGCAAAGAGTTGGATTTGCGGGTGTCCACAATTCCGACCATGCACGGCGAAAGCGTGGTGATCCGGCTATTGGACAAGGAAAACACGGTGCTGGATTTTGCGGCGCTGGGTTTTGCGGGGCGACATTTGCAGCAATTTATTGAGGTGTTGGCGTTGCCGCATGGCATTATCCTGATTACCGGGCCGACGGGTAGCGGTAAATCGACGACCATGTATGCGGCCTTAAAACAGCTGAACACCTCAGAACGCAAGATTATCACCGTTGAAGACCCTGTGGAATATCAAATGGAGGGCATCAACCAA
Organism: Methylococcaceae bacterium; assembly: GCA_013140465.1. Taxonomy (GTDB): domain Bacteria; phylum Pseudomonadota; class Gammaproteobacteria; order Methylococcales; family Methylomonadaceae; genus Methylobacter_C. The sequence goes on along the minus strand of JABFST010000168.1, from coordinate 15,700 downwards.
ATCCAAGCCAAGCCGCAAATTGGCCTGACCTTCGCATCGGCGTTGCGCTCTATTGTCCGGCAAGACCCTGATGTCATTATGATAGGCGAAATGCGTGACCTTGAAACCGCGCGTATCGCCGTGCAATCAGCCCTGACCGGGCATTTGGTGCTATCAACCCTGCATACTAATGATGCGGCGGGCGGTGTGACCCGTTTGCTGGATATGGGGCTGGAGGAGTATTTGCTGACCTCTACGGTCAATGGCATACTGGCGCAACGCTTGGTGCGCAAATTATGTCCGGTCTGTAAAGTGGGCAGCCCTGCCGCGCCCGAGTTGGTCAAGGAGTTGCGCTTACAGCGTTTTGCCCCCGACGGCGACATAATCTTGTATAAGCCTGTGGGCTGTCCGGCCTGTGCGGGCATGGGTTATCGCGGACGTTTGGCGATTATTGAATTTTTACCGATGACTGACCCTGTCCGCAAATTGATTATGGCGCACGAAGAAGCCGGGGCTATCCAAAAGCTGGCGATAGCCGAAGGGATGCAAACGTTGTATGAAAATGGCTTGGTGAAGGTGATTGAAGGTATTACCACCTTAGAAGAAGTCATGCGCGTCACGTCGGAATTCTAATATGCCCTTATTTACTTATAAAGCTGTCAATACCCTAGGTGAAACCGAAGAAGGCGTTAAAGATGCCGCTGATGAGGCCAGCCTGATTGCGGCCTTGCAAGCCGAAGGCTTTATCCCGATTCGTGTTGCCCCTGCCACTAGCCGTTCGTTTTTGGGGTTGGGGCTTAGGCAAGCCAAGCTCTCGCAAAAAGACATCGCCCTGCTGACAGGCGAGTTGGCGACTTTGCTGGAATCGGGTTTGCCCTTGGACAAGTCCTTGTTGGTGTTGATGGATTTGACCGAAGACCATGAACAACTGACCAAATTGATAGCGCGGGTGTTGGATAAGGTAAAAAGTGGCGCGTCTTTGGCGAGTGCGCTAGAGCAACAAACAGGTATTTTCAGCAAGTTTTATTTGAATATGATCCGCGCAGGTGAAGCGGGCGGCGGTTTGGATGAAGTGCTGACGCGCATGGCGGATTATCTGGAGCGTTCGCAAGAATTAAAGGACACGGTCAGTACCGCGTTAATATATCCGGCTATTTTGTTGGTGATGTCGCTGGCTTCTTTATTTGTCATGCTGACCTTTGTTGTGCCACAATTTAGTGAGATGTTCGCTAGCGCGGGTAAGGCGTTGCCCGTATCCACGCAAATCGTGGTGGCCTTGGCGGAATGGCTGCAAAGTTACTGGTGGGCGCTGCTGCTGGCGGTGACAGTCGCCACCAGTTATATGAAGTATCAGCTCGCGGATCCGGTCAGAAAAAAAGTCTGGGATGGACGGTTTTTAAAGCTGCCCTTGGCAGGTACGATTATCACCAACAAAGAAACCGCCAATATCGCCCGCACCTTAGGCACGTTGCTGGGTAATGGCGTATCCATACTGTCAGCGTTGACCATCGTCCGTGAAACCGTCGATAATCTAGTGTTGGCGGCTGCGATTGCCGATGCCGAAGAGCAGCTCAAACAAGGCAAACATTTGTCGGATGCCTTAGTCGAAAAAGCCTTATTCCCTAAAATGGCGATGCAAATGATTAAAATGGGCGAGGAAACAGGTCGCCTGGAAGAAATGCTGCTACGGGTAGCGGCAATTTATGACAAACAGCTCAGGGTGGCTATCAGCCGCTTGCTGGCAGTGCTTGAACCCGCATTGATTATTGCTTTGGGGCTAATGATTGCTGGCATTATCGTGTCAATACTGTTGGCAATATTGAGCGTGAATGACTTGGCTTTTTAACACTATTAATGACTAACAATGAAATCTATTAAAACTTACACACAAGCGGGCTTTACCTTACTGGAATTATTGGTGGTGTTGGGCATTATCGCCATGTTGGCGGGTATCGTCGGCCCTCAAGTGATGAAGCACATGGGTGAATCAAAAACCAAGGCCGCCAAAGTGCAAATTGAAGATTTGGCGGCAACCTTAGATATGTATAAATTAGATTTGGGCCGTTATCCCACTAGCACTGAAGGCTTGCAAGCGTTGATTGAATCGCCTGAAGGCGCAAAACGCTGGAATGGCCCGTATTTGCGCAAATCCACGATACCGTTAGACCCTTGGCAGCAAGAATACCATTATGTTTCGCCCGGCGAACACGGCAAATTTGATCTGTTCAGCTTAGGCGCCGATGCTAAAGAAGGCGGCGAAGGCGAAGACCAAGACGTGGTTAGTTGGTAAGCGGCACTTAGATGTCGGCGGCACGCGTGCGCCAATCTGCAAGGCCGCTGTCGGGCTTGCCGCGCACCAGTCTAGGTTTTACCTTGCTGGAGCTGATGATAGTGCTGTTTATCGTGGTGCTGGGTTTTGCCGCCATAGGCATCAGCATTTCTTCCGGCAATGAGGCCACGCAGCTTAAGGCGGCTAGCCGTGACATAGTGTCTGCCTTACGCTATGTCCGGGGCCAAGCTTTAATGACCCACCAAGAAACGGTCTTGACCTTTGACCTAAAGGAAAACACCTATACCGTTACGGGCAGGGATAAAGTTTACGACATCGCGAATACCATTGATGTGACGATTGTAACAGGCCAAAACGAACTGAGCGGTGACGGTTTGGGCAATATCCGGTTTTTTGCCGACGGCTCGTCAACGGGCGGGCGTATGACGCTAGAGTTAAAAGAGTTGGTTTGGCAAATTGACATAAACTGGCTCACGGGCCAAATTGAACTTCATGACCCACAAGCAGATGAATAAACAACAAGGCTTTTCCTTGTTGGAAATCCTGATCGCATTTTCGATACTTGCGCTGTCGCTAGGGATTCTGCTTAATATCTTTGCATCGGGTGTCAATACGGCAATAACCGCCGAGGATTACACGACAGCTGTGCAAATAGCGCAAAACAAAATGGCGGCTATCACGATTGCAACTCCTTTGCAGGATGAATCCGGCGTAGAAAATGACAAATACCATTGGCAAGTTGTAGTGACCCCTTACGAATTTAACCCTGAGAAAATGGATCTGACGGAATTAAGCGCGTCACTTTATAAAGTGACGGTGACAGTCAGCTGGGATGAAGATGAGCATAGCGAGGGGCGGCAATTGCAACTGACCACGTTAAAATTATTTGCCAGCACGGTATGAGACACCCGCAGCGGCTAACGCCAGCCTATCTTTTGCGCGGCTTCACTTTAATTGAAGTGCTGATTGCGATGACCTTGCTGAGCCTGATGGTGGTGTTGCTGTTCGGCAGCTTAAAAATTTGTGCGGACAGCTGGGAAAAAGGCGAAGACAAAATCAGCGATGTCAACGAAGTTGCTGTCGTGTACGGCTTTTTTCAGCAACATTTGGCTTTGGCACAACCTTTATGGGATGACTTTTCCCAAGAAGATACCCGCACATTTGCGTTTCAGGGCCATCCCCAATCAGTGCAGTTTGTGTCGTCATTTCCTGCCAGTGCTGACAGGGATGGCTTGCAGTTGTTCACCTTAGAGCTGGTGGACGATATTGACGACCGCTATCTTAAAGTGACGATAACGCCGTTTTTTGCCAAAGCCGAAGGCGAAGAATGGAAACCCGAAGAAGTCACCTTAGTCAAACATGTCAGCGAATTTAGCTTGTCTTATTTTGATTTGTCTGACGGTTCCAGCGAAGGGGGATGGACTGAGGAATGGCTGGAACGGGAAAACTTGCCACGCTTAGTCAAGGTCAACATCAAGCTGGATAATGGTATTTTTTGGCCAGAAATGATTATTCCGATCAAAATTACGGGCATTACTGACGACACTTATTACGAAACCGAGCCGGAAGAAAATCCCGAGGATTTTGCCGAACCGGAACCCGACCCGCAGGTGACGCAGTGACCAGACAATCGGGGCTGGCGTTGGTGTTAGTGTTGTGGGTATTGAGTTTGCTGACGATCATGGCCGGCAGTTTTGCCTTGAGTATGCGCCGCGAAACCGCCGTCACCGAAGGCATCAATACGCGTGCCAAAGCCCAGGCGGTGGCCGAGTCGGGCTTGGCGATAGCTGAAATGATGCTGTTAAACCCTGATGCCAACAAACGTTGGCGCACTGATGGCAGCATTTACGAAGTGGCTTCAGACACCGCTAAAATCAGGGTACGGCTATTTGCCGAAATCGGTAAAATAGACATCAACCACGCCAACCAAACGCAATTGCAAACACTGATAGATGCCGCCCCCGCGCCTGAGGAAGGCGCACAAAAAACTAACTTGGTCAGCGCGATACTGGACTGGCGTGATGAAGACGAGGACGTGCGTATAGAGGGCGCGGAAAAGCCCGAATACCAAGCCGCTGGCTTAGGTTATAGCCCTAGGAATAAGGCTTTTCAAAGCATCGATGAATTGCAGTTAGTGTTGGGTATGAATAAGGACATTTTTTTGTGGATGCAGCCCTTAATCACCGTGTACTCCGGGCAAGCCGATGTTGCCGTGGACACTGCCGCCAAAGAGGTGTTGCAGTTGCTGCCCAATATTGATACCAGACTCTTGGACACCTATCTTGCCGCCCGATTGGCTAGCGCGATCAATAACCAGCCACCGCCACCGCTGCCTTCAACATCAGCCGAAGGCGGCGACGTGGTGCTTGAAAATACCGAAGACACAGCGCCTGACGAACCCTTGGCGGGCATGTTCACCTTGGTTGCCGAATCCCTATTGGATGATGGTTCCAGTGCCATGCTTAGTGTCGTCATTGAGCCTGCCGAAGGCGAAGCCATTCCGTTTAAAGTATTAAAATGGCAGCAAATAACAAGTGCGGACACGTCTTTGTTTGCTGATGAAATGAGTGAATTATTAGTGAAACAGTATGCTCAATCTGAATTCGACAATTGATTTAAACTTTAAGCAGTTTTGGCGTTGGTGGCGGCGCGAACTGAGCTTTTTAGTGCCCGAAAAAATTCGGCGTTTCGTGAGCGAGCAGCGTGGTTTTATGGTGGTGCGCCCAGAGGGGCAGCAATTAACCCTAAGCTATGTGCATGACGGGCAAGCTGAGACGCTCTTGACGCTGGACAGGAATGCTAGGGACTTTAACCTGCAAAGCCTGTATGAACAAGACGCGCGGCTGGCGAAAGCCCCGGTGATCTTACGCCTGACGGTTCAAGAGGCGATACAAAAAGAGTTGGGCCTACCCGCCGCCGCCAAAGAAAACCTTAAGCAAGTGGTGGCCTATGAGTTGGACCGCTATACGCCATTTAAGGCCGATCAGGTGTACTTTACCGTGCAACCCTTAGTCGGCGTGTCGGAGCCAGGACAGTTGGGCGTTAGCCTGATATTAACAAGCCGCGCGGTGCTTGATGGTTGGTATGAAGACCTAAAAGCCTTAGGGTTGCCGCCCTTGGTTGCCGACTACGAAGGGTTTGCTAACGATCTTGAGCAACTCGACGACGGTTACAATTTATTGCCCGAACATCTGCGCCAAAAAACACCCCGAATTCCGCGTTTAATAACTTGGGTATTAGCGGGTGTGTGTGCGTTGTTGTTGCTTGCTGTAATCGCCATGCCTGTGTGGTTTGAATACCAGACGGTCAATGCCTTGGAAATTAAGGCCGCAAGCTTAGAAAAAGAAGCAAAAAAAGTGAAGGCTCTACAAGCCGAGATTGATGCCATCATTGATGAAACCCGCCAGTTGATTACTGAGAAGAACGCAATACCCGAAACCTTGGTTATGCTTAACACCTTAAGTACACTCATAAAAGACGACACTTGGTTGGCGTATTTGCAGTACCAAGACGGGCATTTGCAAATCCAGGGCGAATCGCCCGCAGCCTCCACGCTGATTGCCGTGCTAGAGGCGTCGGAGTTGTTTACCAACGCCCGTTTTGCCTCGCCCGTGACGCAAGATAGCGTTAGTAAAATGGAACGTTTCCAAATAACCGTGGATGTCGGCAAAGCCAAAGATCCTGATTCAGAAACTGCGGAAGAAGAGGAAGGCAATGGTCAATAATAAAAAAATACTTAGGTTTACGCCTGAGTTACAGCAACGCTGGCTGGCTGTAGGTTTGTTGATTGCCGTGGTGGCTTTGCTTATGGCGGTTATCGTGGTCCCTGTCGTCAGCAAGGGCATGGAGTTGTACGAAAGCAAAACCAATTTGCTGTTCAGGCTGCAACAATATCAACGCATACTGGCGAAAAAAGACGCGGTGATGGCGAATATGGACACCATCAAACAGCAGCACGATGAACAAAGCTACTTTAATAGCCAGAATACAGATGCCTTGGCGTCCGCCGAAATGCAGGAGTTTATTAAAAAGGCCATTGTTGATGCGGGTGGTCAATTAAGCAGTACCCAAGCCTTGCCTGTCACCGATAAAAACAATTTTAGTATGATTACCGTGCGGGTCAGGATGACGGGCAATAGCGAAGTATTGCGTTCAGTCCTTTACCAAATTGAGACCTCGTCGCCGTTAATCCTGATAGACCAAATCGACATACGCCCTATGCGTGGCGTAAGAAACCGGATTACCCGCCAAATCGAGCCTAGCAATGAACTCAACGTCAATTTTCAGGCCGTCAGCTTTATGAGAAAACAGCCCGCATGAACACTAAGCTTATTACCGTTTTAGCCGCTGTTTGCCTGTTGCTGATGCTGATTATTTTGGGCGAATGGTGGTATGCCGAACAGGCGCAAAAAACCACTTTGAGCCTATCTGGCACGACCGATGCAGCGGCTTCAGACGAACAAACCATGCCGGAAATTGCCTTGATCCAAGATGATGAAAACAGTTTTGAGGATTTGGCCACGAGGCCCTTGTTCATTAAAGGCCGAAAGCCCGTCAACGAGCCGCCACCTGAAGAAGAGCAAGCTACGCCTGTCGTAACCAACACTTTCGATTGGCAGCTTAACGGCGTTTATACCACCAAAAACGGCTTGTCTGCATTGTTGAGCCGCGTGACGGGTAATGTGCCTAAAGACAATTACCGAAAAATAATCACGGGTGCAGAAATTGATGGGTGGAAGTTGACCGAAATCCAAGGTGACAAAGCCATCTTGAAGCAGGGCGACCAGCAAAAAGAATTGCTGTTGCGCAAACCCAAACCCAAAGAGCTGCCGCCAACGCCCAGCGCGCCGAACCCACCCAATGCACCCAATCGACAAATTAAACCCAATACCAACAATGGCGTACCTTCCATTACCCCTACACCAACACCCGCAGAAGGCGAACTTGAGATTAACAATGAAAACTTATAAAAAAATAGCGGCGGTTTCTTGCTGTGTGCTTATGGGTTTATCGCTCAGTAGCTGTGGTCTGATGGCGAAAAAGCCTGTGACTAAACCAGCGCAAACTAGAGTTACCAAAACACCTGTTAAAAAACGCACGGATGTCGTTTTTAAAGAACTGCAAAACAAGCCCCCCGCCACCGAAACACAAAAGCCCAAGAGTGAATTGTTTCCGGGCAACAACCGTTTTGTTGCCAATGAGGCCCCGCAACACCGTAGATTAGCCACGACGGGTACGGGTTCTTACAGTTTGAATTTTGATGATGCTGATTTGGGCGAGGTGGCAAAAGTTATCTTAGGTGATATTCTTAAGCAAAATTATGTGCTTAGCCCTAAAGTAGCGGGTAAAGTCACGTTGCAAACCACCGAGCCGCTGACTGACGAAGAGCTGTTGCCCACCTTGGAAATGGTGTTGCGCATGAACAGCGCGGCGTTGGTTAGGGACGGGCGCATATACCACATAGAGCCAGCGGCGGATGCTTTATATACCTCCAATATTGCCAACAGCCGTTCCGGCTATCAAACGCGGGTGATTCCGGTCAGAAATGTCGCGGTACAAGATATTGCCGATGTCATTAAGCCTTTGGTGCAAGAAAAGACCATCCTTAATGTGGACGGTACGCGCAACATTATGGTGGTTTCCGGCACAGCTGACGAAATCGCGCGGGTGTTGGACATGGTTGATACCTTCGACATAGACGTGTTAAAAGGCCGTTCTTTTGGCTTGTTCCCGCTGACCCACGCCGATCCTGAAACGGTTATAAAAGAGCTGGAAGGCATTTTTTATAAAAAAGGCAAGTCGGATGAGTCCGAGTTTTTTCAGTTTATGGCGATAGAGCGTTTAAATGCCATACTGGCAATCACCCATCAGGCGCGCTATTTGGAAGACATTAATAACTGGGTCGGGCGCTTGGATAAGGCCAATACCGCGACCGGCGGTGGCGTTAATGTCTATAAGGTGCAAAACGTCGATGCTACCGAATTGGCTGACACGCTGAATGAAATCTTTACGGGAGCTGCACCTAAGAAAAACACCCAAGCTAAATTGGCGCCTGGGCAAAAATCCGCCTCTGCCACTAACAAGCAACCGACTAAACAGACGGTGGCAAAAACTTCTGCCAGTGCCAATACGGGTGGCGCAGCGGCGACAGGTGACTCTAAAGTGTCTAATGTCGGGGATGTGCGGATTATTGCCGATGAACCTAATAACTCGGTGATCGTGGTTGCCACCACCCAAGAATATGAGGTGATCCTGCCCATCATCAAACAGCTGGACATATTGCCGCTACAGGTGTTGATAGATGCAACGATTGCCGAAGTTACGCTCACCAACGATTTAAAATATGGTATTTCGTGGTATTTGCATAGCGGCAATGATGCTTTGGCAGGGACAGGTTCACCTCCAGGAGCAGTGGCAAATACCTTGGGGACGGCGGCGGATGCCGCTGCTGCGGCGGCAACAGGTGGTTTTAGCGCGATTTACAGTTCTCAAGCAGTAAAGGCGTTGTTAAACACCCAAGCCAAAAAGAACAACATTAATATTGTTTCGTCGCCGTCGTTAATGGTGCTTAATAATCAGGAAGCCTCTATGCAGGTGGGTACCGAAATATCGCTTAGGACAGGACAAACCACAAATTTAAATAGCACCACCGGCAATACCACTACAGGCACGGGCCTACTTCAAACCAATCCACTAGAACAGCGCAAAACAGGTGTTAAGCTAAAAATTAAGCCACGCGTCAATGCCAGCGGTTTGGTGATTATGGAAATTGACCAAAGTGTTGAAGATCCGGGTTCGGCAAAATCTGATGGCAGCAACCCCGACATTTTGACGCGCGAGATTAAAAGCTCAGTTGCCGTGCAGACGGGCGAAACGATAGTGCTAGGCGGTTTGATTAGGGAAAACAACACTTATGGCACATCCGGCATCCCGTATTTTAACGAATTGCCAGTCGTGGGGCCGTTGTTTGGCGGCACGACTAAAAACGTGGGCAGGACGGAGTTGGTGGTACTGATTACACCGCGTGTGGTGCAAACTAAACAAGATGCCAAGGCCGTGACCGATGAGTTTAAGCGTAAATTGACAGGCATTTACAAGGATGCCCTAGGTGACTAAAAGCGGATAGGTGGGCGTTATACGCCCACCTGGGTATGCGTTATTGGGTGATGACTTCTGTGCCTTTGCCGATGAGTACGACATCAGCAGGGCGTATCGCAAACAAACCTACGGTGACGACCCCAGTAATATTATTGATGATTTGTTCTAATTTTATCGGATCCAAAATGTTCAGGTTATGCACATCCAAGATCAGGTTATGGTTGTCGGTAATAAAGTTTTCGCGCCAGACAGGTTGTCCGCCCAATTTAACCATTTCTCTGGCGACATAGCTTCTGGCCATAGGGATGACTTCAATCGGTAGCGGAAAAGCCCCCAGCACATCAACGGTTTTTGTTTCATCAACGATGCAGACAAATTGTTTGCTGGCGGCAGCAATGATTTTTTCGCGGGTTAATGCGCCGCCGCCGCCTTTAATCAAATGTTTGTGCGGGCTGACTTCATCGGCGCCGTCTATATAGACATCCAGCGTGCCGACCGAATTTAAGTCCAGGACAGGGATGCCCACTTTTTTCAGGTGTGCGGTGCTGACTTCTGAACTGGACACTGCGCCTTCAATATCCGCCTTAAAATCTGCTAAATAATCAATAAAATGCTTCACTGTAGAGCCTGTGCCGACACCGACGATGCTGACATTTTTGATGTAATGCAATGCCGCTTGTGCTACTTTTTGTTTTAATTCATCTTGTGTCATAGTGATACCTTAATTAGAGTTGTGGTGTGCGATAATACCGCAGAACCAGACAGAGTTCAGCCGAATTTTTAGCAAAAGCCCACAAATAGGCCAGAAATATTTTCCCATGTCACCTATTGGCATTCCCACCGTATTGCCTACCCGACATCATCGTTTTAGATGGGGTGGTTAAGCGGCGCATTAACGCACGCTTTGGCTTAAGCCATCAGGCGTTGCCCGATTTAATTAAAAATAATTCAAGCCAAATGTTAATTATGTCATTGTTGTGAGAATAACCCTGCCATAGAATATAAACGTCAAATGTTCAAGTTTTTAAGCCTAGAATTTAAGGGCGTAGTGCGGGTGTCTTGGAAATGCAGGTTTCCTATAGGATGGGGCGGCTGTGCCCATAATCCGTTTGTGCATAAGCGGGCGGACGTAAGAATATTAATGACAAAGCTAGGAAAGTGATTATGAGTTCAATTTATGGCTGGCTATCAACGGCTACTACATCGGCTTTAGGGTATACGCTCGATAGCCAATTTGCTGCCTCAACGTGTTTGACCGCTGCTACCGAGCGCGTTGCGATTAACCATGAACGTGCTGGGTTAGGAGGGCATGGCAATGTGCAAGTGCCTAGTGTTTATCAGACGGCGGGTTTATCGGTGATACTGGAAGGTACGCCACATTGGGATGACCCGGTGTTGGCGGAGCAGGCGCACAAGCTAGGCGCGGCGGCAGCGTTAGCCGAAGGTTATTTGCGTTATGGGCGTAGTGTGCTGGAAAAAATCAAAGGGCCTTTTGCCTTTGCTTTGTTGCAGCCGGAACGCAACTACGCGCTGTTGGCAATTGACCGTATCGGGATTTATCCGTTGGCGTTTTATTACGCAGATGGCTTGTTGGTGTTGGCCTCACAGCTAGGACAGCTGGTTGCCCATTCTGGCGTTAAGACGGAGACTGATCCGCAAGGGATTTTTAATTACTTGTATTTTCACATGATCCCTAGCCCCGGCAGCATTTACAAAGGTGTCAGCAAGCTACAACCCGGGGAGTTTGCCGAGCTTGACAGTGGCAGTTTAAAACGGGATTTTTACTGGCACAGACATTATCAAGACAGCCTATTGAGCAAGGCCGAATTATTGCGGCAATTGCCAGCGCAATTGGAACAAGCTGTTGCGGCGTGTGTCCCAGATGAACACACTGGCGCGTTTTTAAGCGGCGGCCTAGACAGCAGTACCGTGACAGGTTTCTTCCAAAAGTTGGCAGGTCGGCCTGTTGATGCCTTTACGATGGGGTTTGATGCCGAGGGTTATGATGAGATGGAATACGCCCGCGCCGCTGCCCAGCATTTTAAAGTTAAGCTACACGAATACTATGTGACACCGGCTGATGTGCTGCAAGCGATACCGCTGATTGCGCAGACCTATAGCGAGCCCTTTGGCAATGCCTCAGCGATCCCCACTTATTATTGCGCCAAGTTTGCCCGCGAGCGGGGCATGACCCAATTGCTGGCAGGTGATGGCGGGGACGAAATTTTTGCGGGTAATGCGCGTTATGCCAAACAGCTGGTGTTTGATGTCTACCGTCATGTCCCCGGTTTTGCCAAAGCGGTGCTTGAGCCTTTAGCGGGCGGGCTGCCGCCCTTGCAAAAACTAAAAAGTTATATAGACCAAGCCAATATTCCGATGCCAGCGCGTATGGAAACCTACAACTTTTTGCACAGGACACCCTTGGCGGAGATTTTTTCTGAGGATTTTCTTGGGCAAATTGATGCCGAAGTGCCACTGCATACTTTGCAGTCTACTTATCGGCGCACGCCAGGCAATGATTTGGTCAAGCAAATGTTGTATTTGGACGGTAAGTTTACCTTGGCGGATAACGATCTTAGAAAAGTTAGCCAAATGTGCGAACTAGCCGGTATCCGAGTGCAATACCCGATGTTGCAAGAAAACTTGGTGGAATTTGCGGCGACTATCCCTTCCAAATGGTTAATGCAGCGTTTTGAGTTGCGCGCGTTTTATCGGGAAAGTTTGCAAAATTTCTTGCCCAAAACCACCTTAGCTAAAAATAAACAAGGTTTTGGCTTGCCGTTTGGGGTGTGGATGGCAGAAGATAAAGAACTTAAGCAGTTTGCCGAAGCCAGTTTGGCGAGCATTGAAAAACGTAATTTCTTAAATCCAGCATATATAAAAAAACTCATCCAGTTACATCAGGAGGGCCATGCCTCCTATTATGGCGTGATGATTTGGTTGTTGATTATGTTGGAACAGTGGCTGGTTAGCCATTCAGTTTAACGCCCCCTGCGTTTTAGGGCTTAGGCACTATGGCTACAGTTAAAGCAGATGTCACTTATCCTGTCAGTACGGTGGATCTATTTTTCAAACGGAATAAATAAGCAACAGTTTGGTACGGTTTAACAATGCCCGACTGGAAAGGCTACAGGCAAAAACGGGTTATTGCGTTTTTGGCCTATGCCACACCAGATTTTCTTTGGGCGTTAAGGTGCTGAAAGCTTACATAAGAAAGAGGGTAACACATTGGACGACAAAAGAGTTTTGCTGATTGTTGAGGATGACCTAGGCTTACAGAAACAATTAAAATGGGGTTTTGAAGCCTATCAAGTGGTTATTGCCGGCAACCGTAACGATGCGATTACGGCCCTAAGGCGTCACATGCCTAGCGTTGTGACGTTGGACCTAGGGCTGCCGCCTGATCCTGCCAATGCCAGCGAAGGGCTTAAGACCCTACAAGAAATTTTGGAATTGGCGCCTGCCACTAAAGTCATTGTCGTTACCGGCAATGATGACCGTGAACATGCTATCCAAGCCGTGGCCTTGGGGGCTTATGATTTTTATCAAAAGCCTATCGACTTGGATGTGCTCAATTTAATCGTGGAGCGGGCTTTTCAGCTCAGCACCTTGGAAAAGGCGCATCAAACCCTGCAACAGCAGCAAACCGCTGAACCGTTGTCGGGCTTAATCGCCTCGTGTAAAAAAATGCAGGATCTCTGCCGCAAAGTCGAAAAAATCGCCCCGACCAATGCGACTACTTTGTTGCTGGGTGAAAGCGGTACGGGTAAAGAAGTGTTGGCTAGGGCCATACACCGCTTAAGCGAGCGCAAAGGGCAAGCTTTTGTTGCTGTCAACTGCGCCGCGATTCCTGAAACCTTGCTGGAAAGCGAATTGTTTGGCTACGAAAAAGGTGCTTTTACAGGTGCTAACCAGCAAACCAAGGGTAAAATCGAGTATGCCCATAATGGCACATTTTTTCTCGATGAAATTGGCGATTTGCCCTTGTCTTTGCAGTCTAAATTACTGCGTTTTTTGCAAGAGCGCACGATAGAGCGCGTAGGTGGTCGGCAAGAAATACCGATTAATGTCCGCATTATTTGCGCAACCCACCAAAACCTGCAAACTTTGATTGACGAGGGAAAATTTAGGCTGGATTTGTTTTATAGGGTCAGCGAAATAGCGATTAATATCCCGCCGTTAAGGGAGCGTGAGGGCGATGCGATCACCATAGCCACGGCATTTTTAAGGCGTTATTGCGAAGAACATAACAAAAAAATAAAAAGTTTCAGCACCGAGGCCGCCAATGCCATAGAGTCTTATGCGTGGCCCGGAAATATTCGTGAACTTGAAAACAAAATTAAACGTGCCGTCATCATGGCAGACGATAATTACATTAGTTTTGAAGATTTGGAACTGGAGGAAAATGTTGATGCGACGATGCCCTTTAATTTAAAAGTAGTCCGCGAAGTTGCCGAAACCTCGGCGATCAGAAGGGCGTTGACCTACTCCAACAACAATATATCCAATACGGCGCGGTTATTGGGCGTTACGCGGCCTACGTTGTATGCGTTGTTTGACAAATACAGTATTCATGTAAACGAATAGCTTTATGACGGGTGGGTTGTTTGGCGTACCCGCGCCATTGAGGCCCCAAAATTCCAGGCACTTTAAGCTATGCGTGCCATATTATGTTCTTATCAAAATAGGTATTTCCTGCATGAACAGTCATACGTTAAAAGACTCTTATCTGACCGATACGGACATCAATGCCCAGCCCCGTTGGTTATTTTGGCTGGTGCTTGGGCTGCTGGGCTTATTGTTTGCGCCGACAGCCGGGTGGTTATGGGAGCGCTGGACGATGAGCGTCTGGCAAAATGGTCATGGTGTGTTGGTGGCCGGGCTGGTTTTTTATTTGGTGTGGGTGGAGCTGCAAAAGCTAAAGTCCTTACCAGTCAGTTCCAATCCTTGGGGCTTTGCGGTGCTAATCCCTGCCTTGCTGATGCACATGTTGGACACTGGGGTGCATTCACAATTACTGGCGGGTTTGGCCTTATTTGCCGCGCTGCCGGGCTTGTCCTTGTTATTTTTAGGTACTGCCCGCACCAAAGCTATTTTGTTTCCGCTGTGTACCTTGTTGCTGACCTTGCCTATCCCGCTGGTGTTTACCGAATCCATCCACATGGCTTTACGCCTGATCGCCACTAAAAGTGTGGCATTCCTGCTGGATGTCTTAGGTGTACCCGCTTTTTCTAGCGGAACGATCATCGAGGTTGAGGGCGGCACTTTAATGGTTGCCGATGCGTGCAGCGGTTTTGCAACCTTATATGCCGCCGTGACCATCGCCATTCTTACCGCTTACTTTTGCCAATCTGTACCGCGTCGAATCATCTTGTTGCTGATTGCCGCACCTTTAGCCATTGTCGTTAATATCGGGCGGGTGTTGTTGTTGACCTTAATGGTCAATTGGTTTGGCATCGATGTGTTGGCAACCGCTGCGCACGAAACTTCTGGCTTGTTGACGTTTGTTATTGCTTTGCCCATTATTTTTTATATAGGACAAGATCCTGTTGTCAAGAAGCCTGTTGCTGAGACCCACAAATGACCTCTACCCGTTACGCCTTGCCCGTCGCCTTCGTTTTGTTGGTGGCGCTGATACCGACTGTAATCCATAGCTATCTTGACCTAACTACTGTTGACGGATTGTCAGCCAAAAATATAAATCCAGTGCTGGGCAATTTTAAGTCCGTACCGTCCAACAGGTTGCCTATTTGGGGTCAGGAGACTTTTGGTTGCTACGATTGGATTGAACGCATCTACACCAACCCACAAGGCAAGCCGCTACGTTTGTTTGTCGGGCGTTCTTATGACCACAAACGCTTGTACCATCATCCAGAGTTGGCCTTATCTTATGCTCGTGACCTTAAGGAAGTAGGGCAAGAACGCCTGCCCCTGCAACCCGAAATACCCGTCAATGTGCTGCGCAACGACACCAAGCCTAATATGGCGGCTTATGTGTTGGTCTATGATGGCGAGTTTGTGGACGACCCTATTGCCCATCAGTTACAACAATCCCTTAAACAGCTGGTGAGCTCTAGAAAGCCCATTACGCTGTTTTATGTAGCGGATGATAACGCCTCCAGAAGCATCAGTTTTAGCCAAAGCACGAGTGCCGCTTTGCTTAAGGCCGCCCTGCAAGACTTTATGGGGCAAGCCCCTGTGCATGAATAAACCCAATATCCAAAGGGCATAAAAAAGCCCCGCCCAGTCTGTTATAGGCTGGGCGGGGCTGATATCAAGTATCTTACTGTAGCGATTACAAGCTGTAGTACATGTCGTATTCAGCAGGGTGAG
>JABFST010000374.1 GCA_013140465.1 Methylococcaceae bacterium | reverse complement strand
ACCCCTGCCTAGAACACCTGACAGCGCGTTAATACTTTATATGGACGATGGCAGGATTTTTGACAGTGTCCGCAACCCAACAACTGAAACAAGCGCACGCTTGGTGTCGGGCAACCCCGTCACCCATGCTTACACGCTATCCGCCGATGGCCAAGAAGTGATAGACAGCAGCGCAAAATTGGTTTGGCGGCGTTGCGTTGAAGGCAAAAGTTGGAATGGCGTGGCGTGCGTGGGCAACCCCTTGGGTTTTATGTTCCAAGAAGCCTTACAACGCGCCTTAGACGCAAAAATCGCCAGCGGCCAAAAATGGCGCTTACCCAATATTAAAGAACTGACAGGACTAATGGACACGACCAACCCCGTTGTTGCGCTTAATGAAACATTGTTCCCCAACTCTCCGAATGACCAATATTGGAGTGGCTCATCATTTAGCACAGATGGATTTTTTGCTTGGGTGGCACATTTCTATTATGGCTGGGTGTACTACACTTATACTGAAGACACAGGCGTAGTGCGTTTGGTGCGGGATCAAGAATAGGGGATTGCAAATCAGCATGGGTAGGGGCGAATGAATTCGCCCTTACCGTTATTAATCAACAAACAAAAAATTAACTCATAGGGCAGTTTCGCCGATAGAGACTGTGAAAGTGTTTCAAATACTAACAAATGGTGTTTTTTATTTTCGCAAGCCTTTATTTTAAGTAGAGTCTGGAGTGAAAAAACATGTTTTTTCACTTCGATGAGCAAGCTTTCGTTAATTCTTTCATAGTCTCGATAGGCAAACCACCATGCCCATTGCCGCCGCACCTATACTTAAAATGGGTGGATTGCCTTGTGAGGTTGTGAAAGTATTTCAAACACTTACAAATTAGTGTTTTATATTTTCGCAAGCCTTTGATTTAATAATTTTTTTAGTGAAAAAACATGTTTTTTCACTCCGATGAGCAAGTTTTCGTTAATTCTTTCACAATCTCTTGCGGCGAATCCATCCTACATTCATACACTTAACGGGCTTTATAATGAGTCCACGGGCGTAGTGCGCTTGCTTAGCGACAAAGACAAGGGCTTGCAAATCAGAATGGCTAGGGGCGAATTTAGTAACATCTCATTAGCGGCAGAATAAAGACCTGCGAGGTTTATAAAACCTCGCAGGTCTGCCGCTACTGCCTAAAACTAATATGAAGTTACCGAACTACCGTTATTAATCAACAAGCAAAAAAAATGCGCCATCAGGCGCATTTTTTTGTACAAGCTTAATACAACTAGAATTTAGAACGTGATTGTCAAATCGGTAGAGAACAAAAATTGGTCAGATTTTTGGCCTGCACCGCTGGCATTGACATCAAACATTTTGGTTTGGCTGTCTGCCCAATCGTAACGCACGTTGGGTCGTAAGCTTAACCAGGTTTTAGGCTTCCAAGTCACACCCGCAGTAAAGGCATAATAACTCGCTGCCCTGCAACTGAGTGGGAGATGCTCGGCTGCATAGCTTGGGCCTACGCTAGGTGTTGCAGCACCCACTCTGCCTGGCGAACACACACGGAAACCGTTTTGGTCACGGAACCATTCTGCACGCAAGCCTGCGACAATCGTATCAGCAACGTCATAAGTCAAATGGGTGTTGATGCCATACCATTCGGCATCAACTGAATTAGGGGTACCATTGCCATAAGTGTTGTCAGCAAAACCGTGGTCATGTTGCACCATCAAGTGCATTTTATCGGTAATGTTGTGTTTGGCTACGATGCTGTAAAACGCCCAATCAGAGCTGTTTTGTTCAGAAGCACCGCCATAAGTACCTGTAACGTTTAATGACGTACCTTTATCGGTGCTGGTCCAAGTCGCGCCCATTAAGCCCGCCCAGTTACCGAGCTGCTTGTCCCAGCCGCCATCCCAGCCACCAGTGGCACTACCCGTAATGACACCGCCCATAACTGACCAGTTGCTATCGACAGCATAGTTGCCCATCACGCCTGTGTGGGTAAACGGTTCGCCATATTGCATGGTGTAGGCGTGGGTGTAGAAAAAGTTATCAGGAGCAGGTACAGTTTCATAACCGATAGGCGTATAAAAATGACCAGCCTTCACATTCAAGCCATTACCTACAGGAATGTAGGCTTCCAAATAGGCTTGCGGCATGGCTAAGTCATAAAAGCGGTTATCTTTGCCATTGAGCAAATTCAAATCCCAAGTGCTTCTTTCGCGCGAATTGGCACCGCTATTAACATCGAATGACGGTACGCCATACGCTTGGGTAAAAATGGAATCGGTACCAAACATGATGTCAAAACGGCCACCAATGTCCACATTGTCGCCTTCTGTAGCCACGGTTTTTTGTACGAACAAGTTTAATTGGTTTAATTGAAATTCAGCAGAACGGTCGCCAAATGTGACTGGGCCGTTAAAATTGCTTTCAGGGTCAGTGGCGTTGTAAGTGACACCTGCATTAGCCCAACCGCCAATCACCACGCCATTGTCTTTTAATGGTGCAGTTTCGTTAACGTCGAAACCCGACAAATCCGCAACCGCACCTGCGGCATGAGCGGGCAAACTGCCTATTGTCATTGATAAAAGGCCGCTAGCCGCCGCGAGTATGATCGGGTTTTTGCGTGTTGGCATATTCTTCATATTATTTCCCCTAAATGTTTAGATGGTGTGCGTTGTTAAAAAACAACACACACAATGTTGGCATAAGCACTGTTATCTATAAAGCAGCTAACGTGCCAAATATTAACACATTTAAGAATCAATGCCTTAAAAATATAAAATTCAATCCTACAAATTATCTGCAACACAACAGGGCAAAAAACTTTTTGTTTTGGATTAAATATGTGCAAACAATCTCATTTTGTTGCAAATAAACAAAATTATTCGATTTTCTGATGCTAAACCAAATAAAAGGTAAGGCAAAAATCAACTTTGTTATTGATAGTTATCGTATTTTTAATTTTGTCTTCCGCACCAATATGGTTCAGCATAGTCAGAAATTTTTTTTTGTGGCTAAGCCAACAAAAAAAATGGTATTGTTACAGTGTTTGGCATAATTCGCCGAATCTTAAAATAACACGTCTCAGGAGGCACATTAATGTCTGTAAAAAAAGTATTAAAATTGATCGAAGAAAACGACGTTAAATTCGTCGATTTCCGTTTTTGTGATACCCGTGGTAAAGAACAACACGTTACCTTCCCCGCCCACTCTATAGATGAAGACACCTTTGAAGAAGGCAATATGTTCGACGGCTCTTCTGTGGCTGGTTGGAAACATATCAACGAATCTGACATGATTTTGATGCCTGATCCAGACACTGCGGTTATGGATCCATTCTTTGATGACAACACGCTGATCTTGCGTTGCGACATTATCGAACCTAAAGACATGCAAGGTTACGAACGTGACCCACGTTCATTAGCCAAACGCGCTGAAGCTTATTTAAAATCAACTGGCATTGCCGACACTGCTTTCTTCGGCCCTGAAAACGAATTCTTCATTTTTGATGACGTGCGTTGGGGTACTGACATGAGCGGCTCTTTCTATAAAGTCGATTCTGAAGAAGCGGGCTGGAACTCTGAAAAAGTCTATCCTGACGGCAACACAGGCCATCGTCCTGGCGTTAAGGGCGGTTACTTCCCAGTACCTCCTGTCGATTCATTCCAAGACTTGCGTTCTTCTATGTGTTTGACATTGGAAGACATGGGCATGAAAACCGAAGTACACCACCACGAAGTGGCCACTGCAGGCCAATGCGAAATCGGCGTGCGTTTCAACACTTTAGTTAAAAAAGCCGACGAAGTATTGGAATTGAAATATGTGGTTGCCAACATCGCCCATGCGTATGGCAAAACCGCCACTTTCATGCCTAAACCACTGGTAGGCGACAACGGCAGCGGTATGCACGTCCACCAATCATTGGCTAAAGACGGCGTCAACCTGTTCACTGGCGACTTGTACGGCGGTTTGTCAGAAACTGCGTTGTATTACATCGGCGGTATCATTAAACATGCACGCGCATTAAACGCGTTCACCAATGCGTCAACCAACAGCTACAAACGTTTAGTTCCAGGCTTTGAAGCCCCCGTTATGTTGGCTTACTCAGCGCGTAACCGTTCTGCTTCTATCCGTATTCCTTTTGTCAACAACCCAAAAGGCCGCCGTATTGAAGTGCGTTTCCCTGACTCAACAGCAAACCCATATTTGGCGTTTTCTGCGATGTTGATGGCGGGCCTAGACGGTATCCAAAATAAGATCCATCCAGGTGAAGCGATGGACAAAGACTTGTATGATTTGCCAGCTGAAGAAGCTAACAACATCCCACAAGTGTGCCATTCATTTGACCAAGCCTTAGACGCTCTGAGCAATGACCGCGACTTCTTAAAACGTGGCGGCGTGTTTACTGATGACGTGATTGACGGTTACATTGCCCTGAAAATGGAAGAAGTAACCCGTGTCCGCATGAGCACTCACCCTGCTGAATACGACATGTATTACAGCTTGTAATCTATAAAGTACGCTAGTTGATAATCAGCCCCGCCCAGCCTATATCAGGCTGGGCGGGGCTTTTTTATGCCGTTTGGATAGGATTTTATTCGTGTACAGGGGCTTGTCCCATAAAGTCTTGCAGGGCGGCCTTAAGCAAGGTGGCACTCGTGCTTTGGCTAAAGTTGATGCTTCTGGAAGCGTTATCATCCGCCACATAAAACAGCGTAATGGGCTTTCTGGAGCTCACCAGCTGTTTAAGTGATTGTTTTAACTGATGGGCAATAGGGTCGTCCACAAACTCGCCATCATAAACCAACACAAAAGCAGCCATATTAGGCTTGGTGTCGTTACGCAGCACATTGACAGGTATTTCGGGTTGCAGGGGCAGGCGTTCTTGCCCTACTTCCTTAAGGT
>JABFST010000039.1 GCA_013140465.1 Methylococcaceae bacterium | reverse complement strand
CCCCCTGACTGTGTGACCCCCTGACTGTGCATGCCGACCCTGCTACCCCGACGGTTCGCGGTGTTGGCTTCCATTCTCCACATAACCGCACTACGGCCTTCCCTATACAGGCACGAGGTCGGCAACCGCATTAAGTTTACGAGGCTACACACGGTTCAACCTTCATAACGGCCTATACCTTTGCCGTTTAGGAACTCACGACCTTTGATGACTCAAACGCCGCTCCTTCGTGCTATAAAGGCGTATGGACAATTCCTTTAACGGGACTTTAACCCGCTAGCTAACACTGTTACTGCGAACGCCTGACCCTTTGTCCTGACCCTTTGTCCTCTGGTATCCAGTGCCAAGGATGGCAATCTCAAATACATCCATGTAGCCTGGATTCCGGCGAACCCTCGCTACGCTCTCCATGCCGGAATGACGGGCTTTCAGACACTTGTGTATAACGATGAGAGCAGAGCTTGGGAACGAGAAAAACCTAATTGTAACAAGCATCCTGCACGAACCACTATTTATTCGGCTTGGAAAAACCAACAAGATTTCCCTTTTCAACGCTTCGTCTGTGCCGTGAAGACTCGCATGGGCATTATGCCTTAAGGAATCATTAATGCGATTAATCATATAATCAAAATTACACAGATAAAGGAGATTTCAATTGACCCCTAAAATACGTATCGGCCTGATCGGCTACGGCAAAACCGGCAAAGCCGTTGCTAATGTGCTGAGCACGGATTCACGCTACGAACTGTGCTGGATTGCACGGCGCACCGTCCGTGAACAGGCTCAAACACATCCGGATACTGACATTCCCATTTTCGGTGTGGAAGAGCAATCGTTCGAGACATTATTCGACCGACATCCGGTGGATGCGATAGTCGATTTTTCCTCATCGGAAGCCGTTCACCGCTATGGCGAAATGGTGCGTAAACAGCACCTTATTTTGGTCAGCGCGATATCCGCTTATTCGGAAGGCGACCTGGATTATGTGCGCAGCCTTGGAAAAGATACGCGAGTCATGTGCTCTCCCAACATCACCTTGGGGATCAATTTCCTGATGACGGCGGCCAATCTGTTGCGCAAAATAGCACCTTTCGCTGACGTGGAAATCCTTGAACAGCATTTTAAGGAAAAACCAGAAGTTTCGGGTACGGCATTAAAGATCGCGGAAAAATTGGGCGTGGAGGATGATCAAATCACCTCGTTACGGCTCGGCGGGATTATCGGCGAGCATGA
Source organism: Methylococcaceae bacterium (assembly GCA_013140465.1). GTDB lineage: Bacteria > Pseudomonadota > Gammaproteobacteria > Methylococcales > Methylomonadaceae > Methylobacter_C. The sequence continues at coordinate 3,673 of JABFST010000039.1, read as the reverse complement.
AGTCATTTTCGGCTTCCCTCATCAAACCGTCCGCCTAACCCACTCATCGATCAGACGCGAAGCATTCGGCACCGGCGCGGCCTTCGCTTTATCGCTGTTGGCAACCTGCGATACTGGTTTTTATACTTTCGAAGACTTGCTGATGCGTTCAGCCTATACTTCTAACGGTCAATTTTCCGGCTTTTCAACATAGAGCCATATAGGTATGGATGCCGTTCATCAATCGTAAGTTACTGATTGAAAAAAAATAAAAATGAACTTATATTTTCAGCGTTATCTGCCGTCTATACTGCCTTGGCTAGTATTGATGACCGGTCTGCTAGTTACAGGGCTTACCTGCTATGAGGTAAAGCTCGACATAGAGCGGAATGAGTACCAACAGTTTGTTTTTTATTGTTATGAAATCAGCACAAAAATAACTGCACGGCTTAACGCGCACAAACAGATAGTGTTGAGCAGCGCCGCCCTATTTGACGCATCGCAGGACGTGACGCGCCAGCAATGGCATGATTTTGTTCAGCGTTTACGCAGCGATGAACACTTTAAAGGTATTCAGGGCCTAGGTTTTTTACTTTGGATTCCAGCCGAACAACTGGCCGCACACCAAGCGCAGCAGCGTGCTGAAGTTCTCCCTGACTATAAAATATATCCTGAAGGTCAGCGTAACGTTTATACCCCTATCGTTTTTTTGGAACCGATAAACGAACGGAATTTACGCGCTTTTGGTTATGATATGTATTCCGAACCGGTGCGCCGCGCAGCTATGGAACAAGCGCGGGATCAGAATAAAGTGACTCTGTCGGGTAAGGTGACGCTAATACAGGAAACCGATCAGAATGTACAAGCGGGTACTTTAATGTATGCGCCTGTTTATCGAAAAAACCAGCACAACGCCGTGCGCCGTGCCGCGATATACGGCTGGGTGTTCAGCCCTTTTCGCATGGACGATTTTCTTGAACCACTGGTCGTTGGTTTTAACAACAAAGTGTCAAATACTGTGCATTTGCGTATTTATGACGGGCATCTTATGCAGGCGGATACTCTGTTATACGACAGCGCCGCCCCGTCCGATGCCAATCGCATTAATCTCTTCTTTATCCGGAAAATAGAGACTACTTTTGGCGGTGCGCTATGGACATTGCAATTTAACTGGATTGCCGACGGCATTGATTACAGTAAAGTGTGGATTATTCTAAGTGCAGGCAGCCTTAGTAGTTTTCTGCTTAGTCTACTGTTTCGTGACTATTTCATTATGCGCCAATTTGCCCGCACCGATCCCTTAACCGGATTATTTAACCGCCGCGTATTTTTGGAACAACTGGAGCAAGAAAAACAAAAGGTAGCGCGGTTACCCCGTTACTCGGCGGTATTGTTAATGTTGGATTTGGATTTTTTTAAAAAGGTCAACGACACTTACGGTCACGCTACCGGCGATGCCGTACTAAAGGCGTTTGCTAAAATTGCGCATAATAACTCGCGTACCATTGATATGCCTGCGCGCTTGGGCGGCGAAGAATTCGCCATTTTATTATCGGGAGCCGACCAAAACGACGCGCAGTTAATGGCGGAACGCTTACGCTGGCAAGTTGCAGAACTTATTATCGATCATCAAACCGGCCCGGTACAAATCACTGTCAGCATCGGCGCAGCTTGTATATTGGGGGACGACATTAGCGGCTACGCAGTGTTGCAGCGCGCAGACGCGGCTTTGTATAAAGCTAAAGACGGAGGCCGCAACCAAATCTGTTGGGCTTAAATCAGGCGATTGTTTTTATCATAGCGGTATTTCTTTAGGTGGCACAAAACCGTTCTCGTCCATATCTGTCCCCACTACCGAGCGCACAATTAATTTAACGGGCGAGTCAACTTCCTTGTTAAGCTGATTTTGAATAGATTTGACTTGTTTATTGGAAAAATTATTCGGTGTTTGAATCACGGCTAATAGTTCAATCGAATCTTCAAGGGCTGTGTATTGAAAATCCAGCAAAACACCGCCCTTTACATGTACTTTAATCGTATTTTTTAATGCGCTTTCCAACTTCTTGTGCAACACCAACTCTTCACTATTGAGTGCTTGCGTAACAGTGCCTTCCTGCGTTTCATATAAGTAACGGGTTGCATCGGCATCTCGCGTCAGGATTGAACGTATAACCAATCGAATGTCTTTATCGATAGTCTGTAAAAGCGTTTGCATCAATTGGATTTGATTGGGTCTTATTGCAGCAGGCGTTCTGACTACCGCAATAATGGTTTTGGCGCCGTTATTGTCTTCACGCCTTACTTCATTCAGATAGGCACCCGGTATGCTCGATAAGGCCTCCTTCAATAGCCGGGTGATATCGCTCAAGAAATTTTCCTCGTCCGAATGCTGTTTGCGCTTTAATTTTTCCTCGTCCAACAAGAAAATAGTGCCGGTAATATCCGCATCCTTGGAAAGAATAGAGCGAATAATCAGGCTGATATTGCCACCCAAATTACTTTGAATATGTTGCTGAATTTTGTCGACATCGGCTGGCAAGAATTCTTGCGGCGTCATCACGACCGCAATAGTGTTGATTTTTCCGTCTGTTGCTTTTTTGTAATTAACTTCCGTTAATCGTGCTCCGGTTCTTTTTTGGACTTCATTTTCGACAATGATTTCTAACTGGCGTTGGAACTGTTTTTCTTTGACCAAGTTGGCCAAAGTTTGGCTCAGATGCCAGGTAACCGCTATTAACAGAGCAATGCTGGGCAGGAATCGTCTTGACACAATAATAACCAGCTCTCTCTTCGAGAGGCGGTTGATCAGCAATTCATTTTCTTCATGATGGGAATAATCAAAGAATCCGTTCGCAATGAAAATAAAAGCACTGGCTAGTTGAATAGCCAAAAAATTAGCGAAGAACAGTAAAAATGCGCCCAAAGCTAAATCATACCGCGCTAATGCCAAGCAAATGCCTGTCGTAGCAAGAGGCGGAGCAAGCGAAACGGCAATGGCTATGCCTGCCAGCGCCGCATTAATACGTGGATTGATCAGGCTATACGCCCCTGCCAGACCCGCGGCCAGCGCAACTAAAATATCATAGGGTAGCGGATGAGTGCGGGCTAGGATTTCCGGGCTTAATTCGACACCGAAAGTAAATTTGCCCGCAATAAAACCCAATGCAATCGAACATAATGCACCGGCAATTTCAGCTGTTACGGAATATCTAAATAGATGACTATCGCCGCTGACCAAAGATAATGCAATACCCACTATCGGTATCATGAGCGGTGCGACTATCATTGCGCCAATGACTACAGCGGTGCTATTGGCAATCAGCCCATAGGACGCAATGATGGAAGATAAAATCACTAAAATGTAAAATGAAGCTTTAGATTCCGAACCTTCTTCAATAGTCCGATAGATTTGTTGTTTCTGTTTGGGTGTAAGCGTATAAAAATATCTTCGCATATCATTCTTCATTGAAATATTCGACATAAGGTACGATGTCAACCAGGGAAAAAACCTGGCGGTTATGCTCAGCTGTAATGCTCCAGATGAACTTGCAAGCGCCTCAGGGTCAGACCTTACATTTGACATCATCCACCCTCTTTTCAGCCTGTTTCACTGCCCGGCTCACAGTAGCGTAACTCAGACCAAAATATTCACCCACTCCAATACGCTTGGGCCATACATTCTTCGCGGTTTTTA
>JABFST010000304.1 GCA_013140465.1 Methylococcaceae bacterium | reverse complement strand
TTTATGCGCATTAGCCTCTGGCATCCGCAAACTGGACGGATGCGGGAAATTCACTTAGAATTGCATACGCCCATTCTGGAAAAAGAGGCCGCCATCCAGACCCGTCGCCCCTGGACTATTGATTACCAGCTGGACATTGCAAAAACCACTGACGCACAAAATGCCCAACCTAAGCCGCTTAAAACCCCTCTTTTCAACCCTAACGGCCCGCAAACCCAGCTTACTGACCCCGCTAGCCCAATGGCTACGCACTAACACCCCTGCCCTATTTGGCGACAGCAGCACGGCTACACGCATAGCCCGCGCCGATTGCCTGTACCGCTGTTTTGATTTGCGCGACATTCCCAACAGCGCCCGACGTTCGGCCTTGCAGCTTAAAATAAACCAATACAGCCCGTGGCCTAGCCCCAAAACCAACGTCGTTTGGCAACACCACGCTGCGCAAGTGTGGTGCTGGCCCGCCGACGACACCACGCGCCAGCAACAATGCGTCGTCGAAAGCCGATATTTTCCGCGCCCAGACCACGATAGCACCCAGTTATTGGCCTGTGAGCCAGGTTACGAAGCCCAATATTGGCAAGACGGTGTACTCAAAGAAAGCCATTGGTGGCAAGAGCAACCTAGCTTAAACGCTTGGCAAAATTTTCAGCGTGCAGCGGGTTTGGCAGTCACTGACACCCTGCCCACAAGCATGACCACCCAAAACGCGCAAGCATGGGGCAAAGACTATAAACTCGACCAAAACGCCGTGTTTATGGTCGCCGAAACGCGGTTTTGGCAAGCTTTGCCGCTCCTCGTCGCATTTGTGCTGAGCTGGCAACTCACCCAAATCTACAAGCTGCATCAGGACATTGCCGCGCAACAACAGCAACAATCCGAACTCAGCCAAAAAATTGAACCTATTTTGCAAATGCGCAAGACCATCCAAGACGACCAGCAATTCTTGACCCAAGTGGCGGGCCTTTGGCAAGGGCCACGGCAATTGCAGTTACTTAACCAAGTGCTAGCCAAACTCCCAGACCCAGCGCGTAACAAAATGCTGTTTTGGGAATACCAAGCCGACCAGCTACGGTTTACCATCCAGACTGACAACGCCGACCCCAGCCTGTTTGTCAAAACCTATACCGACCTTGGGCTAGGTAAAGAAGTGTCGGCTGAACCCGACAGCAAAACCGGGCAAATCACCGTCACTATCCGTTTTCAAGCCGATGCCGAACATTAAGCAGCTATTATTGGAATGGCAAGAAAACCCCAAACTGCGGCTGGGGGTATTGCTGATTATTGCCATACTTATCAGCAATGGCTTGTTGATGTTGGACGATTACCGCTTGGGTTTGTTGGAAGAATACGGCGTACAACAGAAAAAACTCAGCAAATTGCAGTATGTGCAACAACAAAGCGGCTGGGCAGAAAAAGCCGAAAGCACCCACAACCTCAGGCTACAATTTGAAAACGGCTTGTGGCAAGCCGCCAGCAAAGGGCTGGCGCAAGCCAATGTGCAAACCTGGTTTAATGAGAAACTGCGGCTACTGCATATCAGCGGCCTGGAACTGGCGGGCGCAAGCGTGCAAAACGACAGCACCAATGCCTCCGTCTGGCAAGTGGCGATAGCCATCAAAGGTGCCGCCACCGATGCCGAATTGCTGGAGTTGCTCAACCATATCGAACAAAACCCGCAGCAGATGCAAGTCACCCAACTGCAATTTAACCGCGACTTACAAGGCTTATTAAGAGTGGCAATACAAGTCAACAGCACGTTTCAAGTGCCGGACCAACCCTAATGACCGCCGTCCAGAAACAAATCGCTTTCATCGTGCTAGTGTGTATACTGGGCGCCATAGCCGCATCTTGGCACTATAACCTGCCCAGCAGCGACCCCAAAACCGCCAGCGACCAGCATTGGGCGTTGCCGACCTTGCCCGATACCACGGCAACCGCCGCAGCTTATAACGCACTAAGCCTGTACTACCCCAAGACCACAGCCACCGATGCCAGCGGCAACCCCATCATCAGCACCACCGCAACCGCTGCCAGCTGGGTGTTGCAAGGTTTAATCCTAGAAGGCAACGGGCAATACGCGCTGATAACTAGCGGCGGCAAAACCAAACGCTACCGCCCAGGCGAACACTTGCCCGACAACTCGGTATTAGCCGCCATCACCAACAACGGCATCACCATCAACTCGGCGGGTAAAATGACCACTATTCGCCTACATGGCACCAAGCATTTATAAAACCTATAACACATGACCATGCCCCAACAACCGTCAACCCGATTATTGTACTTAAGCCTCAGCGTGGGCATTATGCTCGCCGCCTGTACCGCCCAACCCACGGCAGTCAAATTGCCCGAGCCGATGCGGACACCGCGCGTAAAAACCACGCCCGCCGAAGACCGTGCCGCCGCAGCCGCGCCTACAGCCCCCGCCCAGGCAGCAACAGGCATCCCTAAACGCCCACAGTTTACGCAAACACCGGGCGCACCCGCCCCGGCACTGATTGCAGGGATGGATACTTATCAAGAAAAACTGCCCAACATCCCAGGGGGACCGTTTAAGCTGGATGTGGACAATATGCCGTTACCCGCATTTATCAACGAAGTTTATGGCAATATGCTGCATATTTCTTATCAGATTGATAAATCGCTGCAAACCAGCACCGACCTGATAACGCTTAGGATTAGCCAAGCCCAAACGGGCCAAGAATTGGCGCAAGTGGTGGCGAAAATTTTGGGCGAATACGGGGTCGCTATCAAAAAAGAGCAACAGCATTACCGCTTTTTGCAAAGCACCGCCACGCCTGTAGACGAACCGCCACTGCTGATTAGCGGGCGCACCCTGCCGGAAGTGCCTGTCAGCCATCGGCCTATCTTTCAGGTAGTGCCGTTGCTGCATGTGCGCAACCTGACCGTCACCTCCACCTTAAACCAGATGTACGCCGGACAAGACCTAAAAATCACCGACGACTTGGAGCGCAACACCATCACCTTGCAAGGCTCGCGCAAACTGGTTGCAAGCGCCTTAGAAACGCTCAAATTTATGGACCAACCCGCGATGCGCGGGCGTTATAGCTTGCGCATAGACCCGCAGTTCCAATCCCCCGATGCCTTAAGCGAAGCCTTGGTGCAAGTGTTGCAATCGGAAGGCTATGGTGCCAGCTCCACCTTACCTATGGGCAGCATCTTGGTGTTGCCCATGAACAAAATCAACGCCGTACTGGTGTTTAGCGCCGATGCCAAAGTGCTGGATTTGGTCAAAGAATGGGTTGTGGAACTAGACCAACCCACGTTTGCCAGCGATAAAAACGCGCTATTTTATTACCCCGTTAAAAACACTGGCGCAGCAGACTTGGCAAAAACCCTCAGTGGCCTCGTCCCTAGCATCGCGGTTGAACAAGCCGCCTTGGCTCAAAAAAACCCTGCGACAGCACCGCCCACCAACCCCGCCGCTGCCAGCAACCAAAAAACCAGCTTGGTGGTTGATGAGCAACGCAACGCGATCTTATTTTTTGGCTCTGCCGCCACTTGGGCGCAAGTGCAGCCGATTTTGCGGCAAATGGACGTGCAAGCCAAACAAGTGCTAATTGAAGTGACGATTGCCGAAATCACCTTAAACGACTCCGACACCTTTGGCGTGGAATGGAACTTAACAGGCAAAGTAGGGGAATTTCCGTTTAGCGTAGGTACGCTCAGCGGCTTTAATTACATCTTACAATCCGGCGGACAAACCCGCATCACCCTAAAAGCCTTAGCCAAAGACAGCCGTGTCAACGTCCTGTCCACGCCACGGCTGATGGTGAAAAGCGGCGAAGCCGCATCGATTGAAGTCGGCGACGAAATCCCTATCCTAACCAGCCAAGGCGCCAGCAGCGGCTCGCCACAAATAGGCGGCAACACCCAATTTACGCAAAATGTGCAATACCGCAAAACCGGGGTATTGCTTAACATTAAACCTATCGTACACTCAGGGCGGCGCATTGATATTGAAGTCTCGCAAGAACTCAGCAACGCCCTAGACTTAGCCACAGGCAGCAAAATTGACAGCCCAGCGATCAGCAACCGCACCGTCAAAACCAATCTGAGCCTAAAAGACGGCTCGTCAATCTTGATAGCGGGTCTGATTAAAGACAACCGCACCACCACTAGCGATGGCATCTTGTATTTAAAAGACTTGCCCGTAATAGGCAACCTCTTTAGCACCTCGAAAGTCACCCATGACAAATCCGAAATCGTCATTATGATTAACCCCTACATCATGGAAGACGACGACGACGTGGAATCCATCAGCGATGCGTTCCGCGACCAATATTCCTTTGTCCAACCGCCCTCTTTAAAAGCCCCGCGTTAACAGAAGCGACCCTAACGGGCGCCGAATATAATGGCTTTAGACCTGTCACCGTACCGACACGGCAACGGCTAAAGCCGTTGCACTCCGGCGGCATTGCTTAAAAATAGGGCGACAAAAGCATGTCATTTATCCCCCCACACCCCCGCATTGTCAGCTTTCCTACACAGCCCCTCCCACACTAAGCCAATAAAATCAATAGCCTAACAAATGGCACAAGCTTTGCTTGATTCCTAATAAATCAAGCCTGTGGACATTACGCCATGAAATCAACAAAAGATATTGCGGTATTGCTGGACGAACCGGCGTGCGAGCATAACAAAAAGGAAAAATCCGGTTGTGCCAAGCCCAAGCCGGGGGCTTCTGCGGGGGGCTGTGCGTTTGACGGTGCGCAGATTGCCTTATTGCCGATCGCCGATGTCGCGCATATCGTCCACGGCCCTATCGCCTGTGCGGGCAGTTCGTGGGATAACCGTGGCACACGTTCTTCGGGCGCCAGCTTATACCGGATTGGTATGACCACCGATTTGACGGAACAGGACATCGTTATGGGCCGTTCCGAAAAGCGATTGTTCCACGCC
>JABFST010000470.1 GCA_013140465.1 Methylococcaceae bacterium | reverse complement strand
TCCGGGCGAAACCGAACAGGAATGGCAAGACAGCCTAGACTTCATTAAGCGCATAGGCTTTGGGCATATCCATATCTTTAGCTATTCCGCACGCGAAGGCACTAAAGCCGCAAGCTTGCCCGACCCCGTCAATGCCGAAACCAAAAAACAGCGCAGCCAGCAGTTGCACGCACTCGCCCTGACCATGAAACAAGATTTCTACCGCCAGCATCTGGGGCTGAGCTTTCCGGTATTATGGGAAGCCTACCGCGAACCGCTGGAACACGGTCAGCAGCGCGTGTTTGGCTATACCCCCAATTATTTGCGCGTCGCGTGCGTGATCCCTGCCGAGCGCGAGGTAGAAAACCAAACGCTGACGGCACGCCTGACCACATTGGACGAACATTACCTCAACGGCGACATGCAGGACGCGGCAACATAAAATTGCTTTCCCGCCAAAAGCCAGTATACCCTTAACCATGAGTGCGCGGTTTACAGCCCGGCTATGCGGTTCTGATGCCGAAAACGTTATAATACCGCCCCCAAACACTCGCCATACACACAGGACACCATGACTAAAGCCATTGTTTTAACAGGTATAACAACCACAGGCACTCCGCATTTAGGCAATTATGTCGGTGCCATTAGGCCCGCGATTGCCGCCAGCAAAGATGCCAACGTCGTGCCTTTTTATTTTCTTGCCGACTACCACGCCCTAATCAAATGCCAAGAACCCGAACGCGTGCGCCAATCCAGCCTAGAAATTGCCGCCACTTGGCTGGCATTGGGCTTGGACACCTCTAACGCCGTGTTTTATCGGCAATCGGACATCCCCGAAATTATGGAGCTGACTTGGATGCTGACCTGCGTAGCATCCAAAGGCTTGATGAACCGCGCCCACGCGTACAAGGCGGCTGTTGCGGAAAACGAACAAAGCGGCGAAACCGAACCCGACAAAGGCATCAACATGGGCTTGTTCAGCTACCCGATACTGATGGCTGCCGACATTTTGATGTTTAAAGCCCATAAAGTGCCCGTCGGCAAAGACCAAATCCAGCACATCGAAATGGCACGCGACATCGCCGGACGCTTTAACCACATTTACGGCGACCATTTCACCTTACCCGAAGCTGTTTTGGACGAGCATGGCGCGACCTTATCCGGCTTGGACGGGCGCAAAATGAGCAAAAGCTATAACAACACCATCCCCTTGTTTGAGCCTGAGAAAAAACTTAAAAAACTCATCAACAAAATCAAGACCAATTCCTTAGAACCAGGCGAACCCAAAGACCCCGACAGTTGCACGCTGTTTAGCATCTACCGCGCCTTTGCCAGCCCACAGGAAGTGCAAGCCGTGCGCCAACGCTATGCCGAAGGTATCGCTTGGGGCGAAATGAAGCAGCTATTGTTCACCCACATCAACGACCACGTTACCCCTGCCCGGGAACGCTACGAGGCACTCATGCAAGCCCCAGAACATATAGAAGAACAATTGCAAGACGGCGCGGCGAAAGCACGCGCAGTCAGTGCGCCGTTTCTGAAAGAACTGCGCAAAGCCGTCGGTATTGCCCGGATTTCGTCGTGAAAAAAGCCAAATTTAGCCGCTGGCTAAAAACTGCGCTGATTTTAATCAGTTACAGCCCTAGTGTGTGGGTGGCCTATACCGTGTTGTTGGGTATCGCCATGACCCTAGGGCGGCTATCACTGGCTTTTGGCATTATGGTGTCGGTCAGTGCCTTGTTTGTCGGCGTGGGCATCGCCAAATACGCCGACTTAAAAAAAACCGCCGAACAGCCCGTCGCACTGTCTTGGGCCATCAAAAAAAGCTTGCCCTTAGCCTTGCTGGCGGCCAGCACCATCACCCTCTTTTGGTTTGTGTTTACGCTCATCGCCAACCTATTGACAGGGGAATACGGCAAAATTTTGCTGTTTTTCTTTAACTGGGAGCTAAGCCCCGACCTGCTTAACCGCACCAGCACGCGCGAACTGGCGAACTGGCTGTACACCTACGCCAACGCCACGCTAATCTTTACCCTGCTGATGCTCACCAGCTTTGCCAGCTGGTTTAGCTACCCGTTAATGCTGTTTAAAGACTTCCGCTACAGTGCCGCGATTACCGAAGGCAATTACCGCGTCAGCCGCAACCAAGCCGCGCTTTACCAAATGCTGGGGTTTATTTTTGCCCAGGCCATCTTATGCTCATCGCTGACACCGCTACTGACACCTGTGTTATACATGCTCACCGCCAATTTAATGTATGCGTCTTACCAATCCTTTTTTGAGGTGAGCAAGCCGGAAACGCAGCCTTAACGGTAGGCAACACTTAAACCCTCACCTCAGGAAAAGCCGCACACAAATCGGCTAACTGCGCCGTCGGCAATTGCACCGACAATTGTATTTGGGCGGCAAAATCCTGTTGCACAATATGCCCATCCAATTTTTTCAACAAATACGCCAAGGCTTGCATTTTGGCGTAATCCAACTGCAAACTGACCGTCACCCGTTCCACATACGGCTGGCAATCTGCCGCAGCAATCGCCAATTTTGCGGTATTGCCATAAGCCCTAGTCAAACCGCCCGCGCCCAGCTTAATGCCACCAAAATAACGGATGACGGCAAGCAGCACATTCACCAAATCTTTGCCCTCAACATGCTGGAAGATAGGCTTGCCCGCCGTTCCGGTCGGCTCCCCCGCATCATGGAAGCGATACACCAGCCCACTCTCGGTTTTTAGCCGATACGCATAAGCAATATGCGTCGCCCCCAGATGTTCGCCGTGCAAGCCCTTCAGTGCCGACAACACCTCACGCTCGTTGGCGCAAGGCACCAGCACCCCGATAAAACGCGACTTGCTTAGGGTTTGTTCCACCACTTGTTGGGTGTTGACACAATACATCGTCATTTGTACCTACGTTAATGTCCTGACTGCCAAGGGGTATGCGCGGCTAATTTTTTTCAAACGTTGGGATTCAGCTTAATTTAAGATACTTTGCTCAATATGCTAGCGATTAAAATATCTGCCTATATTTGATGTCCTGCCATCATTTTTACCGTATCAGTTGCTGCAAGTTCCTTCAACACCTCCTCAATAATTTCAACTCCTTTTGCTTCAACAGCAACCTCTACAATAGCTAGCCTTAACAACTGGTAAAAATCTGGATCACCAGTCAAGTGTAACCAAAACTCATTGCCTACATACAAGGGATAATCGTGTTCGTCCCTGAGCTTTTGATAGTGGCTACTCTCCTGTCCTGCCTCGCCATAAAGCACACCAATTACCAAATCACCGTGCTGAATAGGAACATGGTTAGTTTTGCCTAAGTTTCTAGCAGCCTTAAAATGGTTGTGTATGGTCAAAACATCATCTTTGTTAATGGTATTAGGCCCTAACTTCACTTGACAATATTTTCGACGGCCATCAACAGCATCAATAAACTCAATATCGATTCCATGCACCATAGAACCAAAACTGTTTCTTAAGACATCAGCAATAAACTTCTGCATATTTTGTCCAAACGACGTAGTTATTGATGTACCCAGGATTCTAGGATACAACAAAGCCTTTGCGATGGACTCAGGAGTCAGCTCTCCTGTTAGAAATCCAGCAAGATAAGGCACCAAGAATGGATTAATATCGAAAACATCAGCACTTGCTAATTTTTTAGTGTTTTTAATGTGATTTGGCAAAATGACATCACGAAACCACTTCTTTACCTGAGTCAATATTTCTAATTGTTGTGTTTTGTTCATAGCAAAATTTATATAAAAAGTTATTTGTCACTGTATTGCTTTCTAAAACTGCCCAATTTGGGCTAAAATAACCATTACAACAACCTTACACAGGGTTATTTAATGAAAGCCATTTACACCTTATCAGAAGTCGCCGACATGTTAGGCGTTACCAAAGAAACCCTTCGTCGTTGGGATAAGTCCGGTAAATTGGTCGCAGAACGCCATCCAATGAACAATTATAGGGTCTACCGTGCTGCTAACTTATCTATATTTGAGAAAATAGGCTTTATGTTTACCCCTACTCCCATTCAGCCAACGAAAAACCTATCAGAAACTTAACATCAATCGAATTGTTTGCAGGTGCGGGCGGCTTGGCCTTGGGGCTGGAGCAAGCGGGCTTGGACACCATCCTGCTTTCTGAAATCAATAAAAATGCCTGTGCGACCTTAAGGACAAACCGCCCGCACTGGCAAGTGATTGAAGGCGATGTCGCGGCTATCGATTTTACGCCTTACCAAGGCCGTGTCGATGTATTGACAGGCGGCTTTCCTTGCCAAGCCTTTTCTTATGCGGGCAAACGCCTAGGCTTTGAAGATGCACGCGGCACATTGTTTTTTGAATTTGCCCGGGCCGTAAAAGAAACCCAGCCCTTGCTGTGTGTCGGCGAAAATGTGCGCGGCTTGCTCCAGCATGAACAGGGCAAAACGCTCGCGGGCATGGTGTCTATTTTAGATGAATTAGGCTATGACGTGATGCCGCCACAGGTGTTGAAAGCCATTCATTTCCGCGTGCCCCAAAAACGCGAACGGCTGTTTATCGTGGGCTTAAAAGGGGGATGGGCTTAAAGTTTAATTGGCCCACACCCGAATCCACAGTGTATGTGCTGAAAGACGCACTCAAAAAAGGCCCGCTGTTTGACACCGATGTCCCGCCCTCCCTAGGGCAACTTTATCCCGACAGCAAACGTGCCATTATGGAATTGATACCGCCAGGTGGGTATTGGCGCGACTTGCCCCTAGCACTGCAAAAATCGTATATGAAAGGGTCGTTTCACTTAAGTGGCGGCAAAACGGGAATGGCAAGAAGAATTGCGTGGGATGAACCTTGCCTGACCTTAACCTGCGCCCCTGCACAAAAACAGACCGAACGCTGCCATCCTAAAGAAACCCGCCCGTTTACGGTCAGGGAATATGCGCGTATCCAAACCTTTCCCGATGACTGGACGTTTGTCGGGCCACTGACCGCACAATACGCACAAATAGGCAACGCCGTCCCTGTCAATTTGGCGAAGGCAATGGGCAAAGCCATCGTGCAATGCCTAAACGCATATTACCGTTGCCGGATAAAGGCGGCCTAAGTTTAAAGGGGCTTGCCTTTAAGACTGATGCGATATTACAAAACCTGAAAACATTTTTCCAGAAACCCAACTAACTAAAACGAAAATAACCAAGGGCTACGCGGCTACGTCGATAAATGTACTTTTTGATACTGGCAAAGGAATTGGATGACCTTCAGTTTGCAAATCTTCCAGATGAAGTTGAATGGCCTCTTGAATGAGCTCAATAACCTCTTGCTCCGTTTCCCCGACCGCTATACAGCCAGGCAAATCAGGAACAAAAGCACCATAACTTGATTCGCCTTTCTCAACTATAACCCTATATCGCATAACTACTCGTTCAAACGTAACTATTCAGAGCGACTTCTAATAAGTCAAATTTACCGTAGGCTGAGCGGAGTCGAAGCCGGTTTGTTCGCTTCGACTCCGCTCAGCGAACGGCTGTTGTGCCCCGGATGCTGAATAGTTACGTTTCAAAATGCTGTTCAGTGTGCCGCGAGGCACGTCAATGCTAGGTTTACCAGCCAGATTTAGTGCAGTGATGAAATTGGCGATGGCTGCCACGCTGGCGCACCAAAAACCAACCGTCTTTTTCTATAATGCCCAATAACTCAGAAACTTTCATGAAAGCGATTTTACGTCTTTGTTAACTAAAAAACTAACATTGTAACTAATTGTGAAGCCGTATTAGATCCCGCCCCCTTTGATTCGAATCCGATCTAACCAAGGATATTGCGCCAGTATTTTTCGCCCGAGATCCCGTGCCTGATCGACCCCACGCCACAAGCCTAGGCGCACGGAAGGGCGGCGGTGGATAAGTCGGAAATGCTGGATAGGCTGCGCACCGAGATAATCTTTAAACTGTCCCAAAGAGGGTAAGGGTGAGCCGCCGAAATTTACATAACGTAAATTGGGCTCATGTTGGCTTATAGCAAAAGAAGACCACCAATACAAAGCGGGTACGACACGGCTGTCGCGCAAGTCACTATCATGTGCCATACGCCATAGATAAACGGTTTGATCTTCGCGGCTTAACAACACCAATACTGCCGCCGCCATAGCTCCCGATGGCGTGCGGGCGGTATATAAACGGCAACCATCCTGGCTACACATCCATTCCAAGCGTTGATACAAGCTATCCCGCCAATTGGAGCTGGGATACCAGCCGAATTTGCGCATGGTTTTCTGGTAGATAACAATAAACTCCTCAAAATTCTGCATGTGTAGCTCTTCATGCGCAAACTGGTAAGCCTCCATACCGCGTTTGATTTCACGCCGTTTTTCCCGATTCATCCGTGCTAATATCGCATCAGGCTCAAGCATATCCCAGATATGCGTGTATTCAGGGGAAATAGTCCAATTTTGATAGAGAAAATCTCTTACATCCTGCAATGAAGGGTGGGTTTCAGCGACTGCCAAATCAGTTTCTTGACGCATCATTTGCGCTAATCCTGATAATACCGTGTGGCGTTCTTTCGAATAATGCATAGTCGGACAAGACAGCTCGGGTAGCAATAAAGGCCCTGCATAAAAAAATTCAAAGCCTACCGCCGCATAACGCAAGCCTCCCAACCTACGGTAAGGCAGAACCCAGCCACCTACCAGCCGCTGCTTCGCATCAAAGTAGCCAATCCGAAGAAAATCCAAGCCACACTTGTCAGTACTGCGTAGCATATCCAGCCAGTCGCTGCGTAAGAAGACGCTGCCTTGTGGCGAAGCACTCACTAGCCCATTCCATAACAGATCGTTGTTGGCATCGAACGTCATGATGCGCAGATGGGTGGACGGCGGTAAGGCTTGCGATTGCAAATTGTGCAGGGATATATCCATGGAAACTCCATTAAAATATAGTTAATCAAAAATGTTTTTAAATGGCATAAACAATGGAGTCAAAACCCTTAAGAGCATCTTATTGGTTGCCCAAGGAAGATTACAGCCAATAGATAAACCACGTCCAAATAGCCAATTTACACACTTCGATTCAGTCACTGTCTTTTCTTCTAACGTGGTGTATGCGACAAATTTATCGCATAACTATTTTAAAAATGTCGTCTAATCGAAAATTTTTCTTAGAAAACCCAAATTTGACGGGACTTTAGCATGGTGGATTGGGTTGCGAAAAGATGCAACCCAAGCTACGGTGATTTACTCTGTACCCAATTATTAATGGCAGATGTAAACCCTGACCCCGAAGCATTTTTATTTTTTGCGCGATTGATTTCGATAGATGGTATCTACGGACTTAATTTCCAATTAACTGATTAAGTATCAAACGATTGGGAGCCCCAATTTTAAGCATTTTTTCAGGCAGATCATGAGTTGGGTGTATTTTGTTCCTTGTCGGCTTTTTAGGTAGGCCAATATTTCTAATACTTACATACCGATAAGCATAGTTTTCAAGAAAATTTGGTTCATTCCAAAAAAGCTTACCAATTTCTTGGCAGTAAGTTATAAAACACCTTGCACCTTTAAATTGTAAAATAATATCTGATTCTTTACTGGTAGTTGATTTTGCTTTTAATTCAATGAAAATAATTTTTTGATGCTTATCAGAGTTAATAATGATAACAAAATCAGCCCTTTTACATTCATGTTTTGAGCTTTTAAAAGTTGTTGTTGGAGCTATAAAAGCATCTGTTTTTATAACAATTACTTCTGATTCGTTTGGCACACTATCAATAGTTACGGAGTAATTTGCATCAGGCTCACTTAAGATAACTTGTTTCTTATTTATATCATAAGGATGCGGATTTAGTGATGCGATTAGTGATTCCTGAAGCATCTCTTTAAGAATAATAATATCTGACATTATTCGTCTTCCCCCCAAACAATAGATTCCTGTATACGATTCATTGTTTCGATTGTTGTATCAAAACTGCGTGCTTCAATACCTAATTCCGGGTTAATATCAGCCGATATTAATGTAGCACATATGGTTCTATTTCTTGCTCCATCAAGTTTAATTAAAGCTTTGTCGGCAATATAAACTTTTATTTTTTCAAAAGAAATTAACTCTTCACGCTTATAGCCTTCTTGTTCAGCAATTGCTTTTAGATATGGCTTGTCGTTGTTAAGCATAATCAGCGTATTTAATTCTTTTACAATATAATCGCTATGTGTGGTAATAAATACTTTAATACCTAAATTCACTAATCGTGCAAAAAGTCTAGCAACACGACGTTGATTTTCAGGATGCAAATTTAATTCTGGCTCATCTACCATTAACAAATGACCAGGCTCAGCAATATGTTTTAAATAAAATCCAATATCAAGTAGTGAACGAACTGCACTAGAGCTTTCATCCATAGTTAAATTTACTTTTTTTTTGCCTTTAGGAACATAATACAGTTCATCATTGTCAGTAACTTTATATTCACCGCCAATGATGTCAGAAAAATCTTGTAATATTCCAGGATATTGTGTTGCTATGAAACTAGATTTTTTTGCAATTGATTCCAATTGACGAGTGAAATCGACATTTTCTTTAACAGGCAAAGCATAATCTTGATAGATTTTTGATAGTAAATCTCTAGGGTCAGCGTTTTTATCTTGCCCCATTGCCTCTAATGCCCGATTGCGCGCAAAATTTAATTCCTTTCTAAAAATAGCGGCACCTGTTCTTTCCGCACTAGCAATAAAGGGTTTTGGAAACAAATTACCCAAAATAATATAATCCATTATCTTATTAACAGTCCATTTAATCGCTTCTCGTGGTACTTTAAGTTTACTTTGTTCAATCAGTAGCGAAATCGATAAGTCATTTTCTGTTTTTTTGATTATCAAAACCTCAGAATTACCTGCTTTTATACGTTGTTCGTAGTTCTCGATTAGTTGTATTTCATTTACACAAGTTTGTACTATAAATTGACTCTCTTTAAATTTTTCATTAGATGAAGCAAAGACCTCTGGGAGTTTATCGGTATATTTTTTACAAAAAGTATCTAGCAATTCTGGCACGCGCTCAATATATTTTTCAATATTTACATGAATCACCCCCTCATTGAAAAGAATATCTATTTCTTTATCGGATAGATCAATTAAACGCCCTTCCATAAGGCTTTCTTGCCAATAAGATAAAAAACCAAATAATGCGTAAGTAGCATAGGTTTTTCCTGTATTATTGCTGCCACATAAAATAGTAAAATCACCTAACGTAAACTCAGCTTGTTTTAATGCGCCTAAATATTTAAGTTTTATTTTCATTTTGAAATGCTCTCTCCATAACCTTTATAACTATTCTTTAATCAATTATTCGAACGTTTTTAAGGCCGTAAGGTGTATGAATGTAAGGTAGATTCGCCGCAAGGCAATCCACAGCTTTGGCGAAATGCTGTTACATTTGCTACGGAATGCAACCTAAAAGACGATGCTAGGTGTTTGTTGGGCCACTAACCGCCCAACACGCACAAATAACCAACCCCATCCCTGTCAATTTAGCAAAGGCAACGGCAATGGACAAAGCCATCGCCTAATCCTATATACCGTTACCCAATAAAATCCCCCCAAGCCCTAATGGCCTTGCCACAACCCAACCACATCATTATTTGGCATTTGTGGCGGTTCCAATAAGCGCGACAACCACGCCTCTGCCGCCACTTGATTCACACTTAGCGCAGTATTTGGAAAAAACCCAAACCATAACACCAGCAAGGCGGGTATGCACAGCAACGCGAGTTCGCGCGGGCGCAGGTCTTGGCTTTGGCTTACGGCGGTTTGGGTGATGGGGCCCCAAAACGCGCGGCGGGTGTAGCTGAGCATATACGCGGCACTCAGCACCGCTCCTGCCAATGCCGTCAACCCTAAGCCTGGGTGGGCGCTTAAGGCGCCGAAAATCAACAACAATTCTGCCGGAAACCCGTTGGTACCGGGTACGCCGATGCTTGCCAGCATGAACAAAAAATAAAATGTGCTTAAGCGCGGCATCACCTTCGCCAAACCACCCAAATGCACGGCTTCGGTACTGGCAAGGCGTTGGTGGATAAACCCCGCAATCAGCATCAGCGAACTGGCAATCACACTAAAGTTGAATAATTGGAAAATCGCGCCTTGTATGCCTTGCACGGTTAATGATGCGATACCGATAATCACCAAGCCGACATGGCTAATGCTGGCATACGCCAATAAGCGTCGGAGATTGCTTTGTTGTAGGGCAATCAAACCGCCGTATACCAGCGTGACCGCGCCTAAAATGCCCAGTATCCAGCTGAATCCGACTGCCGCTGACGGCGCTAACGGCAAGGTAAAGCGTACTATGCCGTAGATGCCCAGCTTAAGGCCGATAAGCAATGCGGTGATTTGCGTAGGGCCTTCCATCGTAGCGGTGGGTAGCCAGGTATGAAAGGGAATCAGCGGGGCTTTAACGGCAAAGCCTAACAGCAACAATACAAACACGACAGTTTGCAAGTGCTCGGATACGGGTGTTGCCAATAGCACGGGCAAGCTAAACGATAGGTTTTGCGGTAATGCGCCGTTGACTTCGGTGGCGTGGTTGATGGCTAGCAACACAAATGCGAATAACAAGGGCACGCCGCCAAACAGCATAAACAGGGTATATTTCATTGCCGCCGTGCGCCGTAGCGTGCCGATGCCCCATAAGCCGATCAGGAAGAAAATGGGCGGTAAGGTCAACTCCCAAAACAAAAAAAACAGCATGGTGTCTAGGGCGCAAAACACCCCGATGGTGATGCCTTCTAAGGCCAGCAACAAGGCAAAATGCAAGCGGTGCAAATGCTGCACTGAGGTCCATGAGGCGGCGATGGCAAGTACGGTCAATAACGCCGTCATCGGCAAAAACAACACCGAAATGCCATCAATACCGACTAAATACTCCATATTAAGGCTAGGTATCCACGCACGCTGTTCAACCAGCTGAAAACGGTTGCCGTCTTCGGGCTTAAACAACCACCACGCGCTAAGAGTTAGCAGCAATTCCGCTACGGCAACCCATAGGGCGATGTATTTAGCCAGCCGGTTATTGGTGGCTAAGCCGGTTGCTAATGCGCCTAACAAGGGTAGCACTATGGTTAAGCTAAGCAAGGGGAAGGTAGATTCAATCATGTCCATAGGGCCTTATTTTGGGCTGCCATGCTGGGTGCTGTGGATAGGATATTGCGCTTTTATGGCAGTGGCTTCTTGGTCGATAAACGCCAGCCAAGGCGTAGAATAAAAACCAGTGACGATCAGCAAACCACAAATCACGCCAGTGATGATGCGCTCTTTGCGCACGGGATGGTGGGTCGTGCCGTAAGGCTGATGTACCCGCTTGGCGGTGGCGATAAAGATTTGTTGGAAAGCCCGCAACAAAAACGCCGCCGCCAGTACGTTGCCTAACAAGATGGCAATCGCCATTAACCAGCCGTCTTCTTCAATCACGCCTTCTATGAGCAAATGCGCGGCATCGTAACCGGGTGTGCCGGGCATCACCATGGTGCTGAGTGCGGAGATTAAAAACAACAAGGCTATGGCGAAATTGCTGTCAAACAAGCCACCTAATCGCGGGATAAAGGCCGTGCGGGTGCGCTCGTAAATCAAGCCGACGCTGAACAACATGCCCGCTGTTGCCAAACCGTAGGCACTGGACAACAACAAGCTGCCTTCTAAGCCAAACTCATTAAAACAAAACAAGCCTATCACTAACATGCCCGTGTGGCTGACCACGGCAAACGCCAGCAAGCGGCGGATATTGATTTGCATTAAGGCCAACAACGCGCCGTAAAAAATGCTGATAAGGCTGAGGGTTAAGGCAAACCCTGCCCATTGTTCCGCCACCCCAGGCACTAAAGGCAAAATAAAGCGGATCACCGCATAAATGCCCAGTTTTAAGCCGACCATAAAAATGGCGGCACTGGCGACCGTGCCTTGTTCGGCGATTAGCGGTAGCCAGCCATGAAACGGAAACAGCGGCATCCTGATCGCAAAACCAAAAAACAGCAGGATAAAAATCAACACTTCATCATGCAAATAGGCGTTATTTTCTTTTAGCGTCAGCCAATCGAATGTCAGCGGATGTTCGGCATCAATTAAGCCAAAGGCCAACAGCAAAAAACCCGCTAAGGTCATCAACAAGGCACTGCCCCAATATTGCATAAACAAGGCGACCACCCAACGCCGTTGGTGGCCCGTACCCGCGTGATGGGTCAGTAATACCACCGGGACTAATTCCATCACGCTCCACAACCAAAACTGCATGAGATTGAGGGCGGCAAACGCGCCGATCAGCACGGTTTCGTAACCCAACAAACAGGCGATGAACAGCTTGTCGGTGACGTGGCGGGTGATTAAGGTATAAATCAAGGCTAAAAACGTCAGCACAGCGGTTAAGGGGATGAACAAAATATTTGCGCCATCCACGCCTACGCAATAACTCAACCAGCCTAGCTGCACTTGCTCAACTAATTGGATGCTGGCATTGCCGACATCAAACACCATTAACAAATACATGCTTAGGGCAACATTCAGGGCGGCGCCAACAAAACCAAACCGCAGTGCCAAGCGTGCCGAGGGTGAGCGCACTATTGCTATGAGGGTAACTAGCGGGATCAGCGTTAGGGTGCTGAGCAGCGGAAAAGCGGCAGTTTCCGGCCACAACATGAGCGGCGTTTCCATCAGTACCTCAAAATGCAACTAATAGGGTGATAAACACAAATAAGACCAAATACCGTGGCCTTAAGATCAATTGCTCAAACTGGTTGGCGACATGGCCTAGTTTGCGCCCGAAATGCAGGGCATCTTTGCCGATGCCGCGCAGCACAAAACGGTCTTCAAACCAGTGCATTAACGCCGCCGTCCATTCGGTCAGCTTGCCCGCCAAACCCGTGCCTTTGGCAAACAGGTTTTCATCGTTTAATTGCGCCCCAACGAGATGCTCTTCCAATTGCGCATACGATGACAAGCGCGACAACATCGGTGCCGTCGCGCCCATGAACGGATCAATAACGTGGTCGTCGAAATAGCTTAAGTCATGCGCCAAACGCCGGATGGGCCTTATTAAGGTCCAATCGGTAAACGGATCCAACCAAAAGCGTTGCAAAGAGGCGATATACGCCCAACGCAAGCTAGCAATTTTGGGGTGGATAGGTTTGATGGGGTTGTCCAAGACATTGTGCATTAACGACGGCGCGGTTAACATCAAATAGCCCCTAACGACGGCGTGGGCGCACACATGCCAACTTGCCCATTGCCAAAACCCTAAGCCACAGGCCAAAAACATCAAGCCCAATTGGCCGGTAGTGGCAAAACTTAAGGCACTTTTGACATCGGTTTGGGTCAGGCCAACAATAAAGCTATACAAGGCCGTCAACCCGCCTACGATAACCAAAACCGCCATAGCCAGCGGGGCTTGTTCAAACACCGGGGCTAACACGCACACCAAAAACACCCCGGCATGAACCATAACCGCGCCATAAAACACCGCGCTGGACGGCGTAGGGCCCTCCATAGCACGCGCCAACCACGGCGTAAACGGCAGTTGTGCCGATTTGGCAAACGCGGCTACGCTAAAGCTTAAGGCGATGCCTGTGGCTTGCCCGGTAGTCAGGTCGGCAGTGTTGATCTGTTGCCAATTGAGGCTATCGGCAAATATCGCGGATAAGGCGATGCCCAAGATAAATCCGGTATCGCCGATCCGGTTGGTGATGAACACCCGCGTGGCATTGCTGGCGGCAACAGGGCGGTTATAGGCATAGGCTATCAAGCCATACGAACACAGTCCGGCGATTTCCCAACCAAAAAAACTGCCGACCGCATTGCCGGACAATACCAATAACAACATGCCCGCCGCAAACAAGCTGAGCAGAAAGAAAAAACGGTGGAAACCCGCTTCGCGGTGCAAATAGTTGATGGCAAAGCGCATAACGATCACCAACAACAGCGCAAACAAGGCCGCCAAGCGCACGGGTAGTCCGGTGGTGGTAAAGTTGGCGCTAATGGCAAAACCCTCGCTGTCCAGCCATGAGCCTAGCGTTAGCACGCCGTGGTTGTAGCCTAGTGCATCCGCCCCCGCCAACACTAAGGCCAACAGGCTAGCCATACATAGCGCCCACATTGCCAATAAGGCCGTGGTGTTTTCACTGGCTTCGCCTTTAAGGATGCCGAACAACTGGCTTACGCCCAGCACCACAGCGGCGGTAAAAGGCAACAAGGGGATGAGTACAACCAAAGCGTCCATAAGATTTTTAACAGTCAGGCCATATACCGTGCTAGCGGCGGAGGGGGTGTGGGCAAACAGGCCGCCCTAAGCGTGTCGTGTCAGGCGGCCCGCCAAGAGGCATAGTGAGGACAAAGGAAGTAAAGTAACTTACATTAAATGCGATCGTCTGCCCACTCCCAGAGATAAGTATCTACACAAGTTTTAAAAGCTATAAAAACAATAAGTTACACTGTGCATAGCCCCCTCTCCCACAGGGAGAGGGTTGGGGAGAGGGCGTTTAATACAGATTTATCAGCTGCGAACCTTATAACATCAAAGTTTGACAGCAAGCAGACAGGCAAAATTAAACCACTGAAAATACGTCCCTATGCGTTGAAAGCCAGCGCGTTCCAGCAGTTCATAATTTTCATCCAAACGGTAAGGGATCAGCACGTTTTCCAAGGCTTCGCGCTTACGCTGGTTTTCTACATCACTGTAACCGCTTTGGGAGATTTTAAACTGCAAATAATGGTCTATGTACAAACGGTTTAACACCGGATCGTTGACCAATATCTTTTCGGACAATAACACAATGCCGTTAGGCCGCAACGCTTCAAAAATAGTCGTCAGCAACCGCTCCCTGTCTATCGGGCGCACAAATTGCAAAGTCCAGTTTAAGATTACCACATCGCAAGGCGGCAATTCGGGCAAAGCACTTAAATCGGCGGTAATCAGCGTGACCGTTTGCGCGGTCAACTGCCCGGCGAGTTTGTCGCGTGCCTTGTCCAGCATCGACTCGGAATTGTCATAGCCAATAAAATGGGTGCTGGCAGGGCATTTTGGGTGTTTGGTCAGGTATTCGATAGTTGTGCCTGTAGAGCAACCCAAATCCAGCACCACGCCGCCTGATTCGGGCAGAAAGTCCATCACCAAATCCGATTGTATGCGCTGGACTTCGGTATAAAAAGGCACGCTGCGTGACACCATGTTGTCAAACACTTTTGCCACGCGCTCGTCAAACTTGAAATCTTCAGCCCGACCCGTTTGTTGAAATACTCTATCTTGTTCTGTCATAAATATGCCGTGTGTGTGGGTTATGCGTGAGCGGCTTAGCGCATGGGTTTAAGGCGACCGCTTTTCTTTAAAAAGCGGACAAAACCATACGCCGCCATAATAGCCACGCCCGCGCCTATCAAGAGCGGCTGATAATCCGCCAATTGCTGGGTAAGGCTGAGTTTATAGGCGATAATGCCTAAGGGCACCATCAGCGAAGTCATAATAGTGCCGTACTCTTTTACCGCCACTTTGGGCCAATCAAACTGATAGTTTTTGATGGTGTCGGACAAGCCCGTAACATTAATCAGCCAACGCGGCACATCGGCACAAAACGCGTCATAAGCCTTGCCAAACTTATCGCTTAAAAAACTTTCTTCGCTAAACACAATCAGCCTGTAGATAGCCATAAACAATAAAGAACCAACGACCAGCCCCGTCACATTGCCGGAAACAAACACAAACCCCATAACAATCAATACATTGCCCACATATAAGGGATTGCGGCAATGCGCAAACAAGCCGTCAGTCACCAAGTTTTCGGCATAAATACGGCGCATACGCCCGCCGCGCACGATATAAGACAAGCCTATCGCCAATATCCTTAAGCCTTGGCCCACCAAAATCATCAGCAAACCCAGCACCATTAAGTACATGCCGGGGACTTGGTTGATCGCAACAGGTGGCCATAAAAACAGCAACGTTGCGATGAGCAGGGGAAAAAGGACGTTACGCGTGTGGAACAAAAAGTTTCCGCACTGATTAAAAAGAGCTGTCATGGGTGTTATCTGTGCCTTAGTGAGTGTGTCACTGCAAATTGCAGGGTTAGGGGGCGCATCCGCCCAACGTGGGGTTAAAGCGACTGAAATAAGTGTGGCGGATACAAACCTAGCCCTGTACCGCCGCTTATCAACCCTGTATTTTAAGTAGACTTTGCCGGATTAGCAAAATAAACGCTGTGTTTATTCGCTGGCCCAACACGGCAGCAACGCCACCGACTCCGGCACAGGCATTGCTTAGACCACGCCAGCCCACATTATCAGCCACAAACATGGCGATTGGATATAATGGGGACGCAAACAAACCTATTAGAGAGGGGATATAAGTGTGATGGCTAATAATAATGAACAACACAAAATAGTGATTGTCGGCGGCGGCGCAGCGGGCCTAGAACTTGCCACGCGCTTAGGGCAAAAATTAGGTAAAAAGGGCAAGGCGGAAGTCACTCTTATTGATGCGACCTCCACCCATATCTGGAAACCCCTGCTGCACGAAGTCGCGGCAGGTACGCTGGACGAATCGGAACAAGTGGAATATCTGCCGCAAGGCCACCGCAACCATTTCCGTTTTCGCCTAGGCAAAATGGAAGGCTTAAACCGCCAAAAAAAGGAAATTTACGTTAGCCCTACGCTCAGTGATAGCGGCGAAGAACTCATACCTAGCCGCACCTTCAGTTACGATACCTTGGTCATGTCCATAGGCAGCGTCAGCAACACCTTTAACATTAAAGGCGTCGCCGAACACTGCTTGTTTTTGGATACCACGCGGCAAGCCTTTAAGTTTCAGAAGCAATTGTTTGAGGCGTATTTAAAAAGCTATATAGGCAAAGACAGCGCCCACGTCAAACCCCTGTCCATCGCCATTGTCGGCGCGGGCGCAACAGGTGTGGAACTGGCGGCGCAGTTGCACGAAGTCACCAACGTATTGGCTATCTACGGCCTTAATGAAAAAAGCACAGTCAAGCTCACCATTATCGAGGCGGCAACCCAATTGCTGCCCGCCTTGCCGATTAAACTGGCAATTGCCACGCAACAACAGCTGGTCAATCTGGGCGTAGACCTTAAAATGGGGCGGCGCGTCACTGAAATCAGCAAAGAAGGCATCACCACGCACGATGGCGAATTTATTGAGGCCGAACTCAAAGTATGGGCTGCTGGCATAAAAGCCCCCGATTGGCTAAGCCAGCTGGATGGCTTGGCAACCAACCACATCAACCAACTTATCGTCGATAACACCTTAGCCACCAGCGACCCCGACATTTTTGCTATGGGCGATTGCGCCGCCTGCCTATGGCCTGACCATAAAGGCAATGTGCCGCCTAGGGCGCAAGCCGCGCACCAACAAGCCTCCACCTTATGCAAATCGATCTGCAACCGCCTGAGCGGCGGGGCTTTGGTGCCTTTTGTCTATTATGATTACGGGTCTTTAGTCTCCTTAGGCAAATACACCACGGTCGGCAACCTCATGGGCAATTTGATGGGTACGGTCAGCATAGGCGGCTTTATTGCCAAAGTGGTTTACCTGTCGCTGTACAAAATGCACCAAGTGGCGATACACGGTTATTTTAGGACCGCCATGCTGACGCTATCGAATGCGTTTAGGCGCAGCGTTTATAAAAAAATTAAAATGCACTAATCCTTTTAAACTCCAACAAGATTACTATTATGTTTGAAATAGAATATGAATTTGACGAGCAAGACCTGATCCACTTTAACGCGGCGCGGTATATGAAAACCGAAGAATATAAAAGTGATATGCGCAAAAACCGCCTGATAGTGCCTAGTGTCGTTTTGTTAATTGGTGCTTTTTATTATTTTTATTACAAAGACTTAAACACCTCGGCCTATATTGCGCTGATAGGCGTGTTATGGTCTTTATTTATGCCCAGAACGATTATGTCACGCTGGCAACACAAACTTATAAACAGCTATTCCGCCAAAGAAAAAAGCTTGATGTTTGGCACTTACAACTTAAAAATAGATCCCAGCAACCCTAATTACTTAATAGAAAAATCACCTAGCGGTAAGCATAATATGGCTTGGTCTGATTTGGTGCGCGTGGAATACGGCAAACGCTATGTTTATATTTATATAGACTTAAGCACCGCATTGGTCATACCCGTCGATAAAGTCAGCAAAGGCAACCTAGAACAATTTGCCGAACAGGCCGAAAAAATGATCGACCGTTTTGCCTAACGCCCAAGCCATCCTAAAATGCCACGGGGCGTACTTATTCAGTCCCCTTGCAATCCCCTCCTTAAAAAGGAGGGGGACTGTATGTTTGCCACGAGCCTAACCCGTGGCTTTCCAATAGAGACTGTGAAAGAATTAACGTAAGCTTGCTCATCGGAGTGAAAAAACATGTTTTTTCACTAAAGTCTCTTATTAAAACAAAGGTTTAAGAGGCTACTCACTTAAAGCGGGACTGATGAGGAGCCGTTGGCTGAGCGGAGTCGAAGCCGGCGGCGGGATTCGCTTCGACTCCGCTCAGCGAACGACACCCAAACTGTCCCAGCTTAAACGGGAAGCCGTTTAAGAAAATAAAAAACACCTTTTTGTGATTATTTGAAATACTTTCACAGCCCCAATAGCCAACCCACAACCCACAGCCATGAAATTACAGCTTGAGAAAATCAACGCCTATAGCGTCATTGCTATCCAAGAAGAACGCTTGGATGCCCATAACGCTGCTGAACTAAAAGACTATCTGCTGCATTTATTGGAGCAAGGCGAAACGCATTTGCTGGTACAAATGCAGCAAGTGCGTTTTATAGACAGCTCCGGCTTAGGCGCCTTGTTATCCGGCTACAAACATGCCGCCGCAAAAGCTGGCAAACTCGCCTTGGTTGCTTGCTCGCCCCAAGTCTTGGCAATGTTTGAAATAACCCGCCTTAATCGGGCCTTTGACATATACACCGACTTAACCGACGCGCTTGCCAATGAAACCTGACGGCTTACTGGCGACAATCCAGATGCGCCGCAAAAGCTTGGCAACACGCCTAACACCACCGCCAACACGCGGCTTCCCGTTTAAGCTGGGACAGTTTGGGTGTCGTTGGCTGAGCGGAGTCGAAGCGAATCCCGCCGCCGGCTTCGACTCCGCTCAGCCAACGACTCCGCTCAGCCAACGGCTCCTCAGCCCCGCTTTAAGTGAGTAGCCCCAACACGCTAAGGAAAACCTGCCCATGCACACTAAGCCCGCCATCACCCAAACCCCTATACACACACTGCTGCAAGACCGCTGGAGCCCTAGGGCATTTGACCCAAAGCGCACGCTCAGCGACACAGACTTACAGGCACTGTTAGAAGCCGCACGCTGGTCGCCGTCTTGCTTTAATGACCAGCCTTGGCGTTTTGTGGTGTTTGTTAAGGAACACGATGAAAACCAGTGGCAACTAGCCCTCAACTGCCTGGCTGCAAAAAACCAATTATGGGCCCAACACGCGCCGGTATTGGTGTTAACGGTAGCCTCAGAAAATTTTCAGCACAATGGCGCGGCTAACCGCTGGGCTAGCTACGACACAGGTGCTGCCAGCCTTAGCCTGTGCTTACAAGCCACGGCACTGGGCTTAGTAACGCACCAAATGGGCGGTTTTGATGCCCAACAAGCGCGTGATCTAGTCAATTTGCCCACAGGCTATACGCCTATGGCAATGATTGCAGTGGGTTATCAAGCCGAAATAGACACGCTTGCAGAAGAATTTAAAGCCGCTGAATCCGCCGAACGCATACGCGCATCGCTAGAAGATCGGTTTTACTTTGGTCTATGGGGTAAAAGCGAAAAGGGCTAGTAAAAAAGACGGGCAAAAAAAATGCGGCATGAGGGTATGCCGCATTATAAAAGAAGGAATTTAACTCTGATTTCCGAGGAGGAAGATTGCATATCAAGAGTCGGGTATAGAATACCGACTAGGGCAACAAAAAGAAATGTGACGTATTGCCGCGCGGCGGATTGTCGCAGTTAGCCACGCATATCGACAAGCAAAAAAAATGCGCCATATACACTATGCCGCATTATAGAGAAGGAAATAATACACTCATTTCCGAGGAAGGAAGACTACATCTCAAGAGATGAACTATAGAATATAGCCAATACTCAATAAAGAAAATGTGGTGTATTGCCGCGCGGCGGATTGTCGCAATTTCCACCACAAACCACTAGGCAAAAAAAATGCGGCATGAGAACCATGCCGCATTATAGAGAAGGATATAAAACTCTGAATTCCGAGGAAGGAAGTTGCATCTCAAGAGTTGCATATAGAATATCGCTAAACCTTAGTTTTTAAAATGTGGCGGATTGCCGCGCGGCGTATTGTCGCAATATGGATCACTAATCAACAGGCAAAAAAAATGCGGCATGAAGACCATGCCGCATTATAGAGAAGGATATAAAACTCTGAATTCCGAGGAAGGAAGTTGCATCTCAAGAGTTGCATATAGAATATCGCTAAACCTTAGTTTTTAAAATGTGGCGGATTGCCGCGCGGCGT
>JABFST010000315.1 GCA_013140465.1 Methylococcaceae bacterium | reverse complement strand
GGGTTGATGTTGTCGGGCAGCGTGCCTTCTTGCCAAAGATGATAGAAGCTGTCTTCAAAGGCAGTCACCACATAGCTGGGCGAAATACCCAAACGCTGGCTAAGTTGGTGCATGAATTTTTGCGCTTGTTTAACGGTATGCCCGTAATCTTTGTTGATGTCCGCCAGTAACGTCGGGTTGCGCCAGATCGCGGTATCATCTTTGCGCCAAAAAATACCGTATTGCCAACGCGGTAAAGGTTCGCCGGGATACCATTTGCCTTGCCCGTAATGCAGCATGGCACCTTTGGCGAAGGCATCGCGCAAGCGTAAGGTCAATTGTTGTGCGCGTTCACGCTTGTTTGCACCATCTGCGTGCGTGTTCCATTCGTCGCCTTCCATATCATCGACGGACACAAACGTCGGTTCGCCGCCCATCGTTAAGCGCACGTCATCTTCCAACAAACGTTGGTCCACGGCTTTGCCCAAGGTGTCAATGCGGAACCATTGGTCATCGGAGTAAGGCTTGGTGACGCGCGGGTCTTCGTGCAAGCGATCCACGGTATTGCTAAAAGCAAACTCCACTTCGCATTTGTCGATGCCGCCCGTTACGGGTGCGGCACTGGCGGGATCAGGCGTGCAGGCCAAAGGAATATGGCCTTCGCCTGTTAATAAACCCGAAGTCGGATCCAGCCCTATCCAACCCGCGCCGGGAATATAGACTTCCGTCCAAGCATGTAAATCGGTGAAGTCTTGTTCGGGGCCGGAAGGGCCATCCAAAGCTTTGATGTCGGAGGTCAGTTGCACCAGATAACCCGATACAAACCGCGCCGCTAGCCCCAAATGGCGAAGGATCTGCACCAGCAACCACGCGGAATCGCGGCATGAGCCGCTGAGTATAGTCAGCGATTCTTCGCAGCTTTGGATGCCGACTTCCATGCGGATGTTGTAGCTGATTGCGGCAAACACTTGGCGGTTTAAATCGACCAAAAAGTCGTTGATCGGACGTTTTTTGATGTCAAAGGCTTTAACCCACGCGGTTAGCAGCGGCCCGCTTTCGGTTACTTCTAAGTACGGTTGCAGCTCTTTTTGCGTGAGTTCGGGGTATTTAAAGGGATAATCAGTGGCATAATCTTCCACGAAAAAGTCGAACGGGTTAATCACCGTCATATCGGCAATCACTTCGACTTCTACGCTGAGTTCGGTGCATTTATCAGGAAACACGACGCGGGCAAGGATGTTGCCAAACGGGTCTTGCTGCCAGTTTATGAAGTGGTTTTCAGGCTTGATGCGCAGCGCATAAGCCTTGATAGGCGTGCGGCTATGCACGGCAGGGCGCAAGCGAAAGACGTGGGGCGACAAGGACACCAGCCTGTCGAAGCTGTAGACGGTTTTGTGACGAATGGCGACGCGTATGGTCATAATCTTTGTTCCTATTGCCCGTGGGTTGGTTTGGCTTAAGCAACACGGTGTTGCTTTAATTAGCGGCCTGCCATAGTGTAAGCAGGAATTGTTCCATATTGACAGTTTTTTCCAAAAAATTGAATCTTGCCCTTTTTTATCCGTAGCACCCGTCCTCGGTTCCCGTCTGCCCGCTGTTATGCCTAACACGGGCAGCGTGTTACCATTAGTCTTTTTTGCCGTTAGCCGCCATGTCTGAAAATTATTCCATCGAACGTGATTATTCACTGGATGCCATGAAAATCCCGCCCAATTCCATCCAAGCCGAACAATCGGTGTTGGGCGGCTTATTGTTGGATAACCAAACCTGGGATGCCATCGCCGATAAAGTCGTGGAAACGGATTTTTACCGCCGCAGCCATCAGCTGATTTTCAGAAAAATTGAAGAACTTGCTGAAAAACAAATCCCCTTTGATGTCATCACCTTATCGGATGCCCTAAAGGCCGTAGGCGAACTTGAAAATGTCGGCGGCTTGGCGTATTTGATTATGCTGGCAAAAGACACCCCCAGCGCGGCGAATATTATCGCCTATGCCAATATCGTCAGGGACCGTTCGGTATTGCGCCAACTTATCCATATCGGCACAGAAATTTCCGATTCAGCGTTTAAGCCCGATGGGCGTGATACCCCGGATTTGATTGAAAACGCCGAGCGGCAGGTGTTCCAAATTGCCGAACAATTGCAAAAAGGCCAAGGCGGCGGGTTTATTTCGATTAAGTCCTTGCTTGCCAAAGCCGTGGATAAAATTGAAACCATGTTTGAGCAAGAAGGCGCGATCACAGGTGCAGCAACCGGATTTACCGATTTTGACGAACTGACCTCGGGGCTGCAACCCGCCGACCTGATTATTGTTGCGGGTAGGCCGTCTATGGGCAAAACCACGATAGCGATGAATATGGCGGAAAACATTGCCCTCAAATGCGAAAAACCTGTCGCGGTGTTCAGTATGGAAATGCCCGGCGATGCTCTGGCGATGCGCATGATGTCGTCCTTAGGCCGCATCGACCAGCATAAGGTCAGGACGGGCAAATTAGAAGACGACGACTGGCCGCGCCTGACGTCTGCGATTAACTTATTGGCGGGTACGCAGTTATTCATCGACGATTCGCCCGCGCTAACCCCTACGGAAGTCCGCGCACGGGCTAGGCGTTTGGCGCGTGAACATGGGCAATTGGGCTTGATCGTCGTCGATTATTTGCAGTTGATGCAATCGCCGTCTAGCGGGGAAAACCGTGTGCAGCAAATTTCTGATATTTCCAGAGGCTTAAAAGCTTTGGCAAAAGAGCTGAATGTGCCTGTGGTGGCCTTATCGCAGTTAAACCGAAACTTGGAGCAACGCCCCAACAAACGCCCGGTGATGTCGGATTTGCGCGATTCGGGGGCGATTGAGCAAGACGCGGATTTGATTGTGTTTGTCTACCGTGACGAAGTGTACAACGAAGACAGCCCTGATAAAGGCATCGCCGAGATTATTATCGGTAAACAACGTAACGGCCCCTTGGGTACGGTCAGGCTGACCTTTTTGGGACAGTTTACGCGCTTTGAAAACTTTGCAGGCACTTATCATGCCGAGGATTACGAATGATCCCCGCCGCCTATGCCGTACTAGATTTGGCAGCCGCCACCCACAATTTGGCGGTGGCGCGGCGTTATGCCCCCCAGGCCAAGATTATGGCAGTGATTAAGGCCAATGGCTATGGGCATGGCGCGTTGCGCATGGCGCACGCGTTGCAAGATGCCGATGCCTTTGCCGTGGCTCGGGTGGATGAAGGTGTCCGTCTGCGCAAGGCGGGCATCCAACAACGGATAATCGTGCTGGAAGGCTTTACTTGTGCCGAAGAACTGGACGAATTGCTGCACCACCAATTAGAACCCGTCGTGCATACCGACTTGCAAGTGACAATATTTGAACGCCGCACGCAACATAATCTCTGCCCCATTTGGCTAAAGTTGGACACGGGCATGAACCGCCTAGGCTTTAAGCCCGCAGAATTTGCCGCCATCTACCAACGCTTAAGCCGCTGCACCGCCATCACCCACCCTATCCATCTGATGACCCACTTAAGCAGCGCCGATGCCCAACTGGACACCACCACGCCACAACAACTGCAACGTTTTAGCCATGCTGTCGGACACTTGCCCAATCCGCGCAGCATCGCCAATTCGGCTGGCATCTTGGCGTGGTCGAGTGCGCTGAGCGATTGGGTACGCCCAGGCATCATGCTCTATGGCATTTCGCCGTTTGCTGAAAGCACGGGCGCACAATGGGGTTTGTCGCCAATTATGAGCTTGCATTCGCGGCTGATTGCCGTCAAACCCTTGGCAGTCGGCGACAAAGTAGGCTACGCCGGGACGTGGGTATGCCCACAAGCCACGACCTTAGGCGTGGTCGCTATCGGTTATGGCGACGGTTATCCGCGCTATGCCAAAGCAGGTACACCCGTGTTGGTCAATGGACAGCGTGTGCCGCTGGTCGGGCGGGTGTCTATGGACATGATTACTGTGGATTTGGCGCAACTACCCACCGCCAAACCCGGCGATCCTGTCACCTTATGGGGCGATGGCTTGGCGGTTGAAGAAATCGCCTTATGTGCCGACACCATCCCCTATACGCTGGTCTGCGGCATTACCGCACGCGTGCAAATTATGGAAAAAAGCGGCGGGTTGTAAAATGGTTAGAGCTAGCCCACCGCAGGTCTTGCCTACAAAAACTTGAAATGGCTGTCTTTTTTATCCATACCATGCACCAACTTAGCCCTTTACCCTGCTAAACGGCTGGTTTTAGTGGGTTTCAAGTTTTAACGGGCTATTGCTTGCACAGTGCCGTGAATATTCACGCTTGACAAATTTTCCCCATCGTAGAGACTAGAGACGTTTTCCTAAACCAAGAGATAACCTTCTTTGAACGATATGCCCTTAAGTGTGCTGTTTGGCATACTTGCCCTTATGCTGATCCTGTCCGCTTTTTTCTCCGGTTCAGAAACCTCGCTGATGACCCTAAACCGTTACCGCTTAAGGCATTTGGTGAAGCTGAAACATTTCGGCGCAATCAAAGCTTACAAGCTGTTGCAACGGCCCGACCGCTTGTTGGGGCTCATCTTACTCGGCAACAACTTTGTCAATAATTTTGCCGCCTCTATTGCCACTGTTATCGCCATCAAACTATATGCCGATGAAGAATCCATCATTGCCATCGCAACGGGTTTATTGACGATAGTCATGCTGATTTGTTCTGAAGTGACACCTAAAACCCTAGCGGCGGTCAAGCCCGAACTGCTGGCGTTTCCTGCGGCATGGATCTATACGCCGTTGCTTAAAATATTTTACCCGATAGTGTGGTTTGTTAATTTGTTCGTTAATTTGCTGCTCAGGCTAGTCGGAGTTGATGTCAATAGAAGTAGCCATGATGCCATCAATAAAGACGAATTAAAAAGCATCATCACCGAAGCCGAAAGCCTGATGCCCGTGCGTTACCAAAAAATG
Source organism: Methylococcaceae bacterium (assembly GCA_013140465.1). Classification (GTDB taxonomy): domain Bacteria; phylum Pseudomonadota; class Gammaproteobacteria; order Methylococcales; family Methylomonadaceae; genus Methylobacter_C. The sequence continues at coordinate 15 of JABFST010000315.1, read as the reverse complement.
TTACTGGGCATACTC
>JABFST010000373.1 GCA_013140465.1 Methylococcaceae bacterium | reverse complement strand
GGGGGATTTGTATTAGCATGACTCTCTTATTGTCTATTGCCTAGTTGCAGGTAGGTCGGTAAGCTTGTTGGCGTTCGGCTATCTTATACTACATGTAGTGGCTACCCCGCGAAATCGGGAAGAGCCAAATAAGCAGATACGTCTCATGAAACTTATCTAAAAATCAGAGACTAAACAGGCTGTATTTGAATATATTGAGGTATTTTACATCAGGGAGCGAATGCATTCAGCCTATGGGTATCTGTCGTAAGTAGACTACGAATTGCAGCAAATAGCCGCTTAACCATTGGCCCGGAAAAGTGCTGGCACACCATTAAGCAATTGCCACATAATACCCGAAATATATCTTGATTGATCTTCTAAGAATGCAAAAATTTTTTGACAAAAACCTACAAAACCATTGGAAGCGAAGAGTTTTTTAATGTACTATAAAACTAAGGTTAGGAATTTACTTATCGCCTTAATTTTTGATTCCCTACCTTTTTCCTGATGGCTTAGAAATTAGAGTTCACCCTAAATGTTGACTAAGAGCTGTTACAGGTTTTGTATCGGGTGCAATCGACCATAAGGTAGGGGAAGTGGATGATTAACGATCTAGACAGCACGCTTCGCGCCTTGCTTAAGCAAGGCTTGCCCCGATCATTATCTGATCAGGTTCAAATCAGTTTTGCAACACCTGACGACCAATTCCCACCCCAGTCGGTCACATTACCGGCAATTGATCTATTCTTGTATGATATACGGGAAAATGTTGAACTCCGCAGCAACGAAAGCTTTATAGAATTCAACAAAGACGGTTCTGCAACCCGCACCCAAGCTCCCATTCGCATCGATTTTTCTTATTTAATCACTGCTTGGCCCAGTGAAAGCGTACAAATACCTTCTGAAGATGAGCATCATCTACTCGGTGAAGTTATGCGCGTTCTAGTGCGTTATAGACACATTCCAGAAAATTTGTTACATGGAGAATTAGTTGGACAAGATCCATCTTTACCGATAATTTCCTTCCAGCCCGGCCGCCTGCAAAGCCTGGGTGAATTCTGGCAAGCACTAGGCGGAAAACCGAAAGTCGCTTTAAATCTGCAAGTTACATTATCTATTGCCGATACTGAAGCTGAAGACATTACCTTAGTCACCGAAAAAATAATAAAAATTCGTATGGAAAAGAGTACAACATCATGAAAAACTGGAGTTCATGGGAAATAATTCGCAGTCAAGTGGCTATCTGCGGTCAGGTTGTGGATGAGCACAATCAACCCCTCGGTAATATAGAAGTCAAACTCACAAGTATGCCGGAAAAGTTTTCTGCACGGGTAGCAATGGTCGCCCTGAACGCTCGGTACTCGCCAAGTCTTGTTAAGCATGGCTTAGACTTTGCAGTAACAAAATCCAATGGCAGTTTCTTTTTTCCAGACCTACCTGATGGTGATTATTCTGTTTCGGCAATGACCGCCAAGATCGGCTTGCAAGATCGGCACAAAGTGTCGGTTTTGTCGAACAATAAAGGCGACATCAAGCGGATCGCTATCACCTTAAAAATCTAAGTATATAATCCAGAAGGAAATAGTAACCACCAAATTATAAAAATACATAGGTCAGAAAATTATCATTTTGTAAACATTCAGTCCCCCTCCTTAAAAAGGAGGGGTTAGGGGAGGTTTTATTGAATAACCCCCCTCAATCCCCCCTTTTCAAGGGGGGAGGTGAATAAGTACATCATTTTTAGTCCTATGTACTTAACTAGGACGGATGTAAACACAATCAAACTTATTAACCACACCCCACTTTTGGGAATATTTACATAGATAAAAGGAGTAAGTTCAATGACTATTTACAAAGCACCAGGTGTATATGTAGAGGAAATACCTTCCGCTCAACAGCCGATAGCTGGGGTAGGTACGAACACAGTTGCCTTTATCGGCATTGTGCCTCCTCAAATTCAATACCCAGTACCAAAAGAATATAACCCTTATCTAGCGAAAAAGCAATCTGAGAGCACAGCTACCGGGTCAGCCACATTGGTTGATTCTGCTGCAATAAAAAGTGAAACAGCTACTTTGGAGGGTAGCAAAAAAATAGCGGTAAGTTCTGAAGATAATATAAAAATAGAACCAGATATACACGGATCCAAGGCTGAATCTGAAAAAAATAAGACTGAAAATAGCAATAAAATCAAGGGTTCAAAAACTGAATTAGAGGAGGCTCCACCGTCAGATGCAGCACCGACAGCTAATAAAGACACCATTAGACCTTATCAGCTAGAAACATTTGATGTTAAACCAGCACCCTTTATTACCAAACTCTGTACTACTTTCACGGACTACACCAAAAATTTTGGGCCATTCTCTGCGGACGACCCGGATAAAGAACATGGAGTAGCCTTTTCTCCAGGGCATCGGGCATTAACACATGCTGTATACGGTTTTTTTAGAGCCGGCGGCACCCGTTGCTTTGTCGTTCGGGTTGAATCGGACAATGAAGCAGAGTTGGACAAGGCTCTTAAAGCTGTCGAATCCATTGAAGCCGTTGCGATTGTCGCATCCCCCGGCTTAGATCAGAATCAAAAAGTTTGGGATCAGCTAATTGCGCATTGCGCCAAAACCGAAGATCGGTTTGCTATTTTGGACAGCCCAGCTGAAGTCAATGGCACCGATGGCGATTTTGATATCACCTTATTGAGTTATGACAATGCTAATAGCGTATTGCCTAAACCTAATAAAAATGCGGCATTTTATTTTCCTTGGATCGAGGTCATAGATCCAGCGGTAGAATTACAAGATCAAGATCCTGCCCGTAATGTTGAAAAAAAATACCGGGGCCGAGTCTTTATACCACCTTCCGGTCACGTTGCCGGCATCTACGCCCGTACCGATGCGGAGCGCGGCGTGCATAAAGCCCCGGCCAACGTTGCCATTTCTGGCGCATTGAATGTCAAATACTATCTCAGCAAAATTCATCAAGAACGCCTTAACCCACAAGGCGTGAATTGCATTCGTAATATTAACGGCAGTATCCAAGTTTGGGGTGCGCGGACGATAGGTCCTGAAGAACACCCCGAATGGAAATATATCAATGTAAGACGTGTGATGCTTTTCCTGAGGGATTCGATCGATCATGGCACGCAATGGGTGGTTTTTGAACCTAATGATATTGCGTTATGGGGAAAAATTCGCCGCAATGTGACTGCGTTTTTAACCAATGTTTGGCGCAGCGGCGCGTTATTTGGGGCGACCCCCGAAGAAGCATTCTATGTAAAATGCGATGCCGAACTTAATCCTCCCGAGGTAAGGGATTTAGGACAAGTCATTACTGAAATAGGTGTCGCGATTGTTCGTCCGGCCGAGTTTGTCATTTTCCGGATTTCGCAATCAAACGGAACCAACCCAACAAATTAGTATTTTTAATTTATTTAGATCTCACTAAATGCTGATTTATGAGCAATTCCTACACTGATTTGGATACCCCACAACTTCCGGGCGTGTCTCTGAATTTTGATACGCTACGGAAAAAAGCGGAATTTAAAACCGGCATTCCTGTGTTTGTCGGTTTTGGAAAATTGATTGATTCGGATTTACATCAAAAAAATCAACTGCCGTGGCGTAGGATTACTGCTTGGCAACAATTCGACAAGTACATTGATATTCGCCACAACAGCATAACCGCTCAGAGTTTCCTGCGTCATGCCGTGCGTGGCTTTTTTGAAAACGGTGGGGAATGCTGCGTAGTTTTGCCTATAACAGCGAGTAGTTACACGGCAGAAGCACTTGGCGAACCTTTTCTAGAGGCGTCCAAAAACCATGATCCTGCCAAAAATAAGCGTGGTTGGGTGGAAGACATAGAAGATATCGATTTAGTCTGTGTTCCGGATTTAATGATGGCTGAATTTTCTCACCTTAAGACAACAGTGATTAAAGTCCAGCAACAAATACTCGACCACTGTAAAAAAATGGGTGATCGATTTGCCATACTCGACACATTTCCCCTACATGTTGCTTCCGATATTGATGCGGTGAAAAATCACCGTTTTCAGATTCCCAGTGCTATGGGTGCTATTTACTTCCCTTGGCTCAGTGTGTATCGGCTTAATCCCCAGCTTTCTCGTGATTTAAACCCAACAGCTATGGATTTTTTTCATGCCTCGTCCAAAACCAAAGATCAATACTTTGTACCCCCTTGCGGGCATATAGCGGGAGTCTATGCGAGAACCGACGCAAAAGCCGGCGTTTTTAAAGCCCCAGCCAATGAGGTCGTTGAAGGTGTTTTTGATTTGCAATGGCCTCAACCACTTAGCCAAGCTGAACAAGCTAACCTAACTGCGGTCGGCGTAAATTATTTTAAAGCCTCCTTAAGTCGAGGAATCAGAGTCTGGGGCGCCAGAACCTTGAGCAACCACGAATATGATCGATATATACCCACTCGGCGTTTGTTTTTGACTTTAAGCCGTTGGATTGATAAAAATATGCGCGATCTCATTTTTGAAGCAAATCAGCCGTCGATGTGGTTACGAATTAAGCACAGACTAGAAAGTTATTGTTACGAGTTGTTTCAAAAAGGCGCACTACATGGCGTTAGTCCTGAAGAAGCGTATTTTGTCAAATGTGACCGGGAATTAAATGCCGATGTAACGCGGGAAGCTGGCCAAGTCATCTGCGAGGTGGGATTGGCAGCCACAGCCCCTGCGGAATTTATTGTTGTTCGAATTACACAAAGCGTTAGCGGATCAACCATCGCTGACTTAACTTATCATTAAAACAGGAGAAATTTATGGCTAACCGCCCTGATCCTTACCGTGTATATAAATTTAAAGTAGAAATTGATGGTATTACCCGTGGCGGGTTTCGAGAAGCTTCTGGACTGGATTCTTCCCAAGACCCTATCGAATACCGCGAGGGCACTGATCCGTTACATGCAAAGAAATTACCAGGATTAAACAAATCCTCAAATATCTCCTTAAAATGGGGTGTCAGCGATGACAACGAATTATGGGAATGGCGAAAAAAATGTATCGACGGTAAAGTAGAAAGAAAGAATGGCTCCATCGTTCTTTATAATGATGCCGGAGAAGAAAAACATCGCTGGAATTTTGTAGAAGCTTGGCCAACAAAATGGACGGGGCCCAGCTTTAACGCGACAGGCAACGAAGTTGCCATCGATGCCATTGAAATAGCTCACGAAGGGATAACTAAAGGATGACTTTACAAACGGAATTTAATTTTAGTTTGCCGCGTGGCTATGTGGATTCCGAAGGCAATTTACATAAATCCGGAATAATGCGCATGGCGACAGCTCTGGATGAGATTGCACCAATGAAAGACCCTAGAGTGCAATCTAATCCAGCTTACTTAGCCGTGATTTTGTTATCCCGCGTTATTATACAACTTGGCGATTTGCAGCAAGTCAATCCAAAAGTGATTGAAAATCTGTTTTCGGCTGATTTTGCCTTTCTCGAAGACATGTATCGTCGAATTAATGACCAAGGCAACAATAACATTGAGGTAACTTGTCCAAATTGTGAAAGTCAATTTGCAGTTGAGCTTGGCAGTGGTTTGGGGGAGCAATAGGCTACCCCCTTGAGCAACTGACTGAGGAGGTAGCCTATGTGGCTTATCATTTTCACTGGCCTTATTCACAAATCATGAGTCTAGAACATTTTGAACGGAAAACTTGGATTGCGGAAATCGCCAAAATTAACCGTAGATTGAATGAAGCAATGAAGTCTGAATCTGCTGATTTACACTGGTAACAACATGAATAGTAATGCCGAACGTAAAATAACAGATGATCCCTTCCTGTCATTTAGATTTAAAGTAACGATTGATGGGATAGGCGTTGCCGGTTTTAACGAGGTCACTGGTTTGACTTTCGAAACCGAGATCGAAACTTTTCGTGAAGGTGGTTTTAATGCTTGTGAGCGGCAATTGCTAGGGCCGACAAAATGCCCGGAAAAGCTGGTATTGAAACGTGGATTGTCAAGTAACGAGCTATGGCGTTGGTATAGGAAAGTAATAGCCGGTCAAGGGCATAGAACAAAGCAGCTTACGATTTCGTTAAGAGATTATTCCGGGGAAGATGTTTCGGATTGGCAGTGGGTTTTCAACGATGTCTGCCCGGTAAAATGGACTGGGCCGCAATTTCACGCCGCCACGGCGGAAGTTGCTTTTGAAACTATTGAGCTCATTCATAAGGGATTACAGCCTTAACTTTGAATTCATTGAATCATTGTTGGTTTCTTGGCCGTTTAGGAAGTGATTTTACTTATGCAAAGCGTTTAATTTACTATTTTATATGTCTGAAATCAGCAATTCTCCTATCAATTCACTACCTGAACAAGATCATCAAGGTCTTGGCTTAAGTGTTGTGCAACAGCATACACTTGTTTCTGGGCGGGCTCAAAAGCGGCATATTCCACACCCAGCTAGGGTAGATAGAATTTCTTTATCGAGCCGGTTCTTCCATCGACGGCATCCCCACAATTCTCCTTCAGTTGTTGACTCCAGCGATTTACCGTTACTCGATTTGACTCCACGAGTACCTATTATTCAATCTATAAGGGGACTGGACAATGATGTTCCATATAAACCTTTTTCAACGCAGCGCCTATTGCGCACAACTAACAACAGTGTCTTTACAGCTGAAAATCGATTTAGCCAAAACGCAATGTCTAAAGGTGCTGGGCAGCCAGTCATTCGTGCAGTGGCTCATCCAGACATAATGTCAGCTTATTTCGCGCCCCCCCCGCCCAAAAAGGCCAACTTGGCGACATCACTGTTAAAGCCAGCAAATGAACGCATAGCTACTGGGCCTACACTTATAAATAAACCAGTGGTAAAAGATTCAAGCTTGTCACCAGCCTTACAGCCCTTAGCGAAACCTGGCTTCAAGCAAACAGGCAAAAGTCATACGCGTGACGATGACATGCTAACAAGGCCGGGGGTTACTTTGCATCTGCCGATTACCGGGTCTGTATTGCCTGCACTTAATCTAGTTGATTCACAGGTAATGCTGCAAAGGCATTTCTTCTCAAATTCCGGTCAGCAAGCTAGGCCTCTCAAGGCATCAATCCCGGCAAGCCGGTCCGGTATTAACAAGCCATACGCACCTAAGGGGCTTAGTGATACCCTGCTGCTGCATAGGGAAAACAATACCCCACTTGCCAGCGATTCCCAATATTCCATGCGTCAGCCAAATCCGTCGCCAATGAATTTAAACCCTGCCGCGCAAGCCTTAAAAAATCTTCAGACTGATGGAAGTCTCAATGGCCCCGGGTTTGCTTCGGCTTTTTTTTGGCCTCGTAGAGATCATAACGTCAAACTGAAACGGCAAGCTCCAACCAGTTTTATAAACCCGGAGAAGCAACGCTTAGCTCCTAGGCAAACACCTTTATTACAAGCGATGCCCGCCTTAAACCGAAAATCAGAGCTGGCCGCAACAGTATCGGCAGCTTCCCCCGAAAAATCCACCAAACATCTTCGGCAGAGGGTTACTGGCGACGCAAATGAAAAACCTTGGTTTTCCGTCACCAGCCATTTTCCTAAAGCTCAAACAAAGACAAATCCAAACAAATTTTATAGCACTGCCGGCACTGGTGCGTTCGCAGGTTACAGAACTCTAAATCCGCCTAAAATCGGCACCCAAGGAATTGCCAGAGAAATTATTCACCGAGTTTTCAACACACCCTTGAATAATGAAGTGGAATTATTCTGGCGGAAACAGGAAAATGTTTCTCAGATCGCCACCCCAATAGCCCTTGATGCACCAAATTTCAAAAATCAAATGTTAAATAGAGCGCTGACGATGGATTATACAAATACATCAGCGGGCAAGTACCTTGCTAATTCATTTGAAAATCACGGCTTCGGAATTAACTCAGATGCACCTATGGGCAACAAAATCGGTAGTCCGCATAAGAAAAACAACCAGCAGTCGGCAAAGCTTCAACCTAAACATGCGCCTTTGACCACGACAATACCGGTAAGCCATATAGCTGAAAGTGCAACCCCCTTGCTTCAAGCATTTTATAGTATTCCCCTTGCTAGCGGGCTCGAAAAAGCAATAAATCTGAATAATCTGACACATGTTTCAGTTGCTACACACCAAGACTTTCCTAAACTCAGCAAGGAACCGGTCGCTATAGCGGCCAGAAATTCAATAGTAAACCGGAAAACCTCCGATATAACACCGGTTCAGCTTAAAAACTCCTCAGTTGAAGCTGGAACTTATCAGCCTGGTTTATTGCCATTCCTATTCCAGCATCAAACACCTAAGTTTTCTCATGAGGCAACGATAAATAATACGCAAGCACTGCGCCTATCACCCTCGACCGCTTACCGCAACGTCAAGTCTGCGGAAATTAACTATGTAAACCAACAAACACCAAAATCCGGACCCACTGACCGGACAGTTACCTATTCTACGCTGCAAATAAACCTGTCAAGCCCACTAACCGCTCCTATCCGGCGTCAACCTATCACTGGTTACCAACCGCTTTTAAAGCCTAACAATCAACGGACTTTCCCGAAACTTAACAACGCCGCCGCCGCCAGTAATTTTACCGGGCGCAAAATGGCCAGCGCGTACTATGCAGAAACTGCGTTTCCAGTTTCGATAATCTCCAGAAGCAAAAAAACGACCGGCCTAAGCAATAGTCAGCCCCTCGTTAGAACACAAATCCAACTCGAAACATCGGCAATACCCAACACCAAAGCAGAAAAATCAACCACTGAACTGCTGCGCATGCCACTTAGCAACCCAGTCACCGCTCAGCCTGTCGTTACCATATCAGAACTCTTGGCTAATGGTTATGGGTCTTATTTACAGCAGCTGGCAGTACCGAACGATAAGCCTTTAAATTTTGCTGGAAATGTTTCACCTACATCGCAAACGGCTCAAACGCAAACTGCACCAACTACAGAACAAAATTTAAGCACTGAAGAGTTAGTGGACAAGGTTTGGCGAAAACTTATGCGTAAATTGGCTGCAGAACAAGAAAGAACTGGGGGATGCAACCGATGGGCTTAGAAAAACTGACAATTTCCGTCGAAAATGAGGGTGCCACGCTGGTTTTTGGTAATTCCTTTGTGGCATTATTTAACCCGGACAAGCTAGTGTTTAGCAAAACGGCTAATTGGCGGAAACAAAACGCCAAACAACGGGATTGTCCAGAACTACAATTCAGCAACGCCGAACCACGCACTCTCCATCTGGAGTTACTTTTCGATACTTACGATCCCGACGATCCGGCGTTGAAAGACCAGGATGTAAGGACAAAATATACCGATAAAATCTTCCATTTGACGACAGTAGAAAAACATGGAGAATTGCATAGACCTCCGGTATGCCGCTTATCTTGGGGATCCGCAGGCTGCATCTTCCAAGGAGTTTTGCAACAACTGGAACAACAATTTATCCTTTTTGCTGAGAATGGCACACCCGTAAGGGCAAAACTGAGTTGCACTTTCATGGAATGGAGCAACAATGATCTTAATAAACAAAACCCCGAATCCTCAGACATTGCGAAAATGCATGAATTAAAACGCGGTGAAACGCTCAGCAGTATAGCGGCGAAAAATTATTTAGATCCTAGGTTATGGCGGGCTATTGCAATCGAAAATGCGATTGATGATCCCTTGGACTTAAAAACCGGATCGCAATTACTATTGCCCCCTCTCCCCATTCGCCGGAGCTAAAATGGTCAATCGACGAAATTTTGATACCTTAACGCCGGATATTCGAGTGCGCATCAATGAAAAGGATTTGCCTGAAACCGCCAAAGCTGATTTGATATCGATCACGGTTACCGAAGATGTGGGCACCGCCAGTTATTTCACAATAACATTATTGTGTTGGGATGGTGCGCTCATGAGAGTCAAATGGATAGACGACGAATTATTGCGAGAAGGCAATGTCGTCGAAATTCTCATAGGTTATAAAGACAACTTAGAATCTATAATCAAAGGTGAAATCACTGGACTTGAACCCCAGTTTACGAACGATGAGCCACCTGTGCTAACAGTCCTAGGTTATGATCGTGGACATCGCATGATGCGCAAACGCAAAACCATGTCCTTTACTCAGCTAAAAGATAGTGACATCGCCGCTCAAATTGCCGGCCAATATGGTTTTCGGAGCAATATAACAGATACAAACATCCAACTTGCTTATGTGTTGCAGCATAATCAAACGGACTTTGAATTTTTGCGGCAAAGGGCCCAGCGTATCGGTTATGAATTAGGTGTCAACGATCAGACCCTGTATTTTCGGCCCAGAAATAACGCAGGGCAAGAGGTGCTGACTCTCACCCGCGAGGTAGAATTGTTGGAATTTTATCCACGACTTTCGACAATTGGCCAACTTGAAAACGTTACAATCCAGACATGGGATCCAAAAACCAAGGATGTGGTAAGTTCGCAAATTGCCGATGCCGCCAGTTTGGTGAATGCAGCAAATCCTGGAACCGGTGCTGTGCGTAAGGCATTCCCTAACAACTCTGGCGGCGTTTCAACCGATTTGGCGATTAGCTCGCAATCGGAAGCCGATCAAATTGCCAATGCTTGGTTTAAAGAAATGGCCCTAAGTTATGTGACGGGTGAAGGTTTGTGCATCGGTACACCAAAATTACGCGCCGGTTCATTGGTCAGCATAGAAGGTTTGGGTGCCCGCTTTAGCGGCCGTTATTATGTTACGGGTACGGAGCATTCATATAAGCCGACAAAAGGTTATCGTACTGCTTTTTCCTTCAAAAGGGACGCCACATCATGAATCACGAACCACTTAGAAAATTACTTGAAGGCATTGAAAACAATGACCGTTATTACGGCGTGGTGGTGGGAATAGTCACTAATAATCAGGATCCTGAAAATATGCATCGGATAAAAGTCAAATTTCCCTGGTTAAATTTAGAACATGAAAGTAATTGGGCAAGGGTGGCGACAGCAATGGCCGGAAATGGTTATGGTGCTTATTTTCTTCCCGAAGTTAACGATGAAGTAGTCGTCGCATTTGAACACGGCCTTGTTGATCAACCTTACATCCTTGGCTCTCTATGGAATGGTAAAGACCAGCCTCCCGAATCTAACCAGAATGGCGACAATAATCCCCGCACATTCAAATCGCGTTCCGGTCACCTTATACGACTAAATGATAAACAAGGTGGAGAATCAATTGAAATTATTGACAAGAGCGGAAATAACAAAATTGTGATAGATTCAGTGAACAATACAGTGACCATTCATGCCAGTTCTGATATCGAAATATCCTCTGAAAGCGGGAAACTGATTATTTCCGCAATAGGCATAGAGCTAAAATCCAAAGCAGACATTCAAATAGAAGCCGCCAGTACTTTAGATATAAAAGCTAACGCCCAGGTCACAGTCAAAGGAGCAACTATTAACCTGAATTAAATATAACGAATTTACGATCAGTTGTTTCTGAATAAGGTGATAATAATGACTAAAAAATTCCTTGGCCGAGGTTGGAAATTTCCTGTAGAAATCAATAAGGAAACCAGATGTTTTGCTGAAGCTGAATATGAAGCCAGCATTCAACAAGCCATTGAAATTATTCTTTCCACGGCTAAAGGAGAAAGAGTCATGCGACCTGATTTTGGGTGCGGAATTCATGAGCTGGTGTTTGCCGTCAACAATGCTTCAACCATAGGTTTAGCAAAATTTGAAGTCGAAGAAGCCTTACGTCATTGGGAACCTAGAATTGAAGTTTTGGAAATTGAGGCCACGATCTCGGGAAATAATGCTGAAAAATTGCTTATAAACGTAGTCTATAAAGTCAGAACAACGGACAATCGCTTTAATTTTGTATACCCGTTTTATTTGCAACGAGGTGTAATTTAATGACGATGCAAATACCCAAAATAGATAGCCGCTCAGCTGAGGACATTGCGGATAAGGTCAAACAAAATGCAGATATTGCCGCTGCTAAAAACAATGCATTGGCTGAAGCCTTGGTGAGTATTTTCGCCCGATATTGCGAAATTATCATTGAACGCTTGAATAAAGTCCCAGAAAAAAACTATCACGCCTTTCTAAACGAGCTTGGTGTGTTTAGAAACCCACCGCTAGCGGCGGTTGCGCCGCTCACTTTTAAGCCGGTTAAGCATTCAGCAGACTTGGCCATAGTGGTTCCACAGTTTACAAAAGTTACGGCTCCTGCTAGCCCAGGTGAAACGACTCAGGTAGTGTTTGAAACTGATCGTATCCTGAATTTAACCCTAGCTAAACTTTACAAAATAGTTATGCTGGATACCATTTCAGACAGGTATAATTCTTACAATATAGATTCAGGTGGTGATACAATTAACTCGGCTGTATTTACGGGCGTTAAACCCATCGAGCATGTATTGTATATCGGTTTGAACAAACCGTTACTCGCCGGCAAGTTATCTACTTTGCATTTATTGATTACGACGGAATTCTCGTTGTCGCAAGCAAATGACACGCAATTAGAATGGAAAATTGAAAATGGTAGCGGTGGGGAATTAATTATGCCGGAAATTGACACAAGCAATGCTTTACGCCGTAGCGGGGAGTTAATTTTTAAAGACCTGCCAGAGTGGACTGCGTCTGCGCTGGGCAACCACGTTCAATATTGGCTATCTTGTCGGCTAATTAGTCGGTTAGGCATCTCTACAGAGCAACCCCAGGCCAACTCTTACTTAAAATTGCCTAGTATCCAAGGTATAAAATTATCGGGTATTTCTTCGATAACGGCAGCAAAAGTTGATTACGCGTTTGCAAATCATTTACCGCTTGACTTAAGCAAGGATTTTTTTCCTTTTGGAAAATACCCAAAATTCAGCGATGTGTTATATCTTAGTTGTCGCTCGGTTTGGCAACTTGGGAACACAGTCTGCATAAACATTAAACTTACAAATCCAGCCTCGGCAAAACACGAGCCGCCAATAACGAGAGTCAACCAAGAAGGTAGTGCTGTCATTCAATGGGAATTTTGGAATGGCGCAGGCTGGGAAAGTCTAATTTGCAATGATACAAGCCAAGGTTTTACCGAAGACGGGACAGTAACATTTTGCATCCCTTCAGCATCTCAAAGCACCCAAATTAACGGCATAGACAGTGAATGGCTGCGTGTCCGGTTAATTTCCGGCAATTATGGGCATGAAGCCAGCTTTCTCGTCATAGGCTCAGATCAAGGCGGACTGGGTTTTAATTATCAGGCGGCGACTTTAGCACCACCGGCAATTGAGTCCATTTCATTAAATTCAGTCAATAACATAAGCCCCACAACACCGGACGTTATAATGGTGCTTAACGATTTTGAGTTAGAAATTATCGATCTCGCCCAAAACAAGTATTTCACGCCGTTTAGACGAGGTAGAACTCCCTCGCAAATTCTATATTGCGGCTTAAAAGCTGCAAACCCCAAGCTTTTAGCGGGGCATTACTTAGACCTTTTTTTTCGAATAAGTCATAACAGTGCACATTTAGCCTATCGGGGTCAGCAGCAATCTATCGTTTTAAGCTGGCAGTATTGGAATGGCAAAACTTGGCAGGTTTGTAAAATCATCGATGAAACACAGTCGTTAAATTGTACCGGGCTGGTTTCTTTATTAGTACCGGAAGACCTCGCCACATGGCATGAAACATCGCTGGCGGAAAATGAACCCATTTTCTGGATAAGAGCCGTTTTACTTGCGGGTGAGTATCAATCAAAACCCATTTTGCAGCAGGTGCTAATAAATACCGTCATGGCTACGCAAATGACGACGCTTAGCAACGAAATTCTCGGTTCGGGTAATGGTGATTCCACGCAGATTTTCTATTCAGCGCGGACCCCGATACTGGGCGAGCTACGCTTGGAAATTAGAGAGCAGCAAATCCCATCGGCGGCGGAACTTGCTAGCATTTGCGAATCAGAAGGTGCGGAAGCAGTTACCTATTTTCACGATGCACAAGGGCAAATCGAAGGAATCTGGGTGCGTTGGCATGAAGTCAAAGATTTCCTCAGTTCCGGTAATTCAGACCGTCACTTTATCGTTGATCGCCTGAGCGGTGAAATTCGCTTTGGTGATGGCATTAATGGCATGTTGCCACCGCTAGGCGCTAATAACATACGTTTGCAAAGTTATAAAACCGGCGGTGGAAGCTCAGGAAATAAACCGGAAAATTCCATAACAAAATTACAAAGCAGTGTGCCTTGGGTTGATTCAGCGCTCAATCTCGTAGCTGCAGCCGGCGGAGAAGACCAAGAGGAATGGCGCTCAGTTTATGCTCGCGGCTCAACGATGTTAAGACACCGAGACCGGGCTGTCACGGTTGAAGATTATGAAGACTTGGCTTTAACTGCCAGCCGTGAAGTTGCTCGCGCCAAATGTTTCCCGCTGCTAGATTTGGCTTCCAATTCACCGTACACAAAACAAGCTGGGGTAATCAGTCTCGTGGTCATACCCGGAAACAAACAAGCCATGCCTAAACCCGGCTTTGATCTATTACGAAGAGTATGGGTTTTTCTAGATCAAAAGCGTGATCAAAATGCAGGACTCATTATTCTGGGTCCAGACTATCTTCGTATTAATCTTGAAATAAGCCTCGTGCCTGCAGGTGAAGCAGACATTACCAGCGACTGCCTACAACGCGTAGAAAGGTTTTTACACCCGATAACTGGAGGAAATAACGCTCAAGGCTGGGAGTTTGGTCAAATACCCCATGAATCTGATTTTATAGCTTTATTGGCAGGGGTTACCGGCGTTGAATCAGTAAAATCAGTATGTATGAGCATGGAGGAAGAACGGACTGGTTTACTAAACAGTAATGTTTTTTTAGTTTGCTCCGGTCAGCATAAAATTTACTTAAGCTCATGAAATTCGGCAATTTTCCAGAAATAATTATGGACTAAGCGATTATGTCATTAAAAATACCCATTCTGGATGATCGAAATTACGACGATTTGGTCGCAGAGGCAATCGCAATGATACCTCGCTACGCCCCTGCATGGACAAATTACAACGCTTCGGATCCCGGTATTACTCTCATAGAGTTGCTGGCCTATTTTACCGAGTTGCTGATATACCGGCTTGATCGAATTAGTCTGGAAAACAAAATTAATTTCCTGAAATTGCTCACTGGTGCAACGGGAACCTGCACAGACTTTGATCAACTAAAAACAGCGTCGCTTGATGAAATTGATGCATTGCTAAAGAAAACAATATTGGCCTTAAAACAACCTCAGCGAGCGGTTACAACAGAGGATTATGAGTTTCTTGCCAAACAGGCCATACTTAGCACGATGAATACGGTTATTGCTGTTAAGACGCATTGCTTTTTCAGCAAAAACCTAAACGCTATTGAAAAAGACCCGGATACTCAACACCCAGGCCATGTCAGCTTAGTGTTGATCGCAGGAGAAACGGCTTTAGCAACCGAGGGTAACAAATTAATTCAAGAAGTGAGCCATAACGCTTATAAAACACTGGTTGAAGCAGTGACAACTGACCTTGAATGCAAATGTTTGTTAACGACTAAACTGCATGTGGCGGCACCCCGTTATTTAGGGGTAATGCTGGCAATAGAGACAAATTCTGCCAGGCAGAAGCCTTTGGAAAATTTATCCGCTAAATTTGCAGCCACATTAGAACGTTATTTTAGCCCATTCGCTGGCGGCGGTCGGGAAGGAAAAGGTTGGCCCTTGGGCCGTCATCTACAGTTATCTGAAGTCATTGCAGTCATAGAGCAACTGCCTGAAGTAGATTATGTAGAAAATCTCTGGGTGTTAGCTTTATCCACCCAATTCGAGAACCTAAGGGATAGACATGCCGCTATCGGACTTCAGATAGGTGTCCGTTTAAGTATCGGCCGGGACGCCATACTAGGCTCGCATAGCCCAGATAATAAGGAGCGATTAATAATGAATGGAACAGGTGTTTTAACTGGAATTAGGCTTAAACCCTACGAATTAATCAAAGTTCTAATCGTGGAAAACCATTTTATAGATTTTGGGCAAACGGCGGCACAGGGGTAGAGTATCATGTTTAAGGAAGCTAATATACTCCTCAGTTATTTGCCGGAAATTTATCAAACATCCGGACAAGACCTACAAAAACTGTTAACTGCATTTGAGCATATACTTTTGGGTGGCGAAGGTAATGCCTCCAGCTTACAAGAGATGATTGCGGCAATTCCACAATTATTTGACCCCAACCCAGATAGCCCTAGCCCAGCTTACCTTGGCACACCTAAACAGTTTTTACCTTGGCTGGCGCAATGGGTTGCTCTTAGTCAATCCCAATTTCTTTCCGAAGCCCAATGCAGATTCCTAATCGCCAACATAATACCCTTATACGCCAGCCGAGGAACCAAAAAATATCTTACAGAGATTTTAAGCCTTTTTTTTCCAGATATTCAGGCGGTCATTTATGATAAAGAACTGCCAGCCTTGATGGTAGGACAATCGACAGTTGGAATAAATACACGTTTAGGAGGGGATATACCTTTTTATTTTTCTGTCACTCTACATTTTCCGGAACAGCAGAATGAATATGAGCAAATCGATAAATTAAAAGAACAAGTTCACGCAGTGATAGACTTAGCCAAGCCTGCACATACCATGTTTCATATGGAATGTCTCTTTGGCGGCAGCGAGAAACTAACTAGCTGAACTACAGAAAACCACCATGATTTATCATAATGTGTTAAGACGATAAAATTATTTTTACGTTAACTTAAAGGTCTTGCTATGAAAAAAAAACAACAAATGGAGACACGACCCCATTACTACTATGGTCAATTGCTGCTTGAAGAGGACTTTATAGCTGAGCAAAATTATCATATAAATGCGCGTCAACGGCATAATATAAAATTACATGGCAAAGGCATCGTTAGCGGACTAAGAATAACACGTTTTAGCAACAGTATATTTAGCGTACTTCCCGGTACAGCAATCGATGCAGCCGGTCACGATATAGTGCTGCATAACGCTTTGGAATTTGATTTGGCGGGGGAGTTTTCCGCAAATGATACGGTTTATATCAGCCTGTTATTGCAACATGATAAACCTAGCGGCACACTTAAGACCAACGCCATTCAAGTATACGCTGTCATAGCCGTAGAAAAAGAGATGGCCGATGATAGCGGCGTCTTATTAGCCATCATTCATCTCAATGGCAACGGCGAAATTGGTAATGATGCAATAGATTATTCCAAAACCATATTTGCCGGCAGGTTATTATCAGAGGGATCGGTAGGCACCCGCGAACTTGCTACAGAACTAAAAACTGGCTGGATAAGAATACCGTTCCATCCGTCGGTAATAAACTTTATTCCCGACGGAGAAACTGAAATTCCCCAAATTTTTAAAGTTGGTGCTACCGAAGCAATCTCTTCGTTAGTTGAAAATTCACAGGGTAAGGTAGATCTGGGAGCCACCGGCATTATGCCGATTATGCTTCCGCCTTCCGTAAAAAAAATTTTCCGCTTTAGAATTGCCGGTTTAAGAAATGAAGACAAAATAAGCTTTAGTTTACATCTGGGCGGTTGGGATCCCAATAAAATGGAGCATCTAGACAAAGTATTATTAAATGAAACTATTATCGGCGCACCTTTTTTAATGACCTATGATTTTACCGATGACACAAATATTGACCCAGAATACGCTACTCTAGCTATTTTTTTAAGATGCACGAAAAGAGCATCCATATCCTTAATTGCAATTCAAGTCGGTTATTAACTGGTATATACTATTCAATATTCGTAACTTATTACTAAAACCATTTTAAGATCAGGTATGCCATGGGTTTATATCCCGGACAACGGTTAAACAATTATCGCTTAAAAAATCAAATAGCCTGCGGCGGCATGGGACAGGTTTGGCTGGCGTGGGACGAAGAACGTGGCGTAAATGTCGCGATAAAAACTATCGCCGATAATTTATTTGTCGATCCAAATTTCACCAAGCGGTTTTTTGACGAAGGGCGTAGACATATAAAACTTAATCATCCCAATATTGTACCTGTTTATGATGTTTTTAGTGCGGAGCATTACAACTGTTTGGTCATGGCGTTTATTGAAGGAGCTTCTTTGGCCGATATCTTGGATAATCAGCCTGACTACAGAATGCCTTTGGCAACTGCAATACCTATCGTTCAGGATATACTAGGTGCCCTGAATTATGCCCATAAGCATGGCATTATCCACAGGGATATTAAACCTGCAAATATATTGATCTATAAAAAAAATGGTCGTGGTTTTTTGATTGATTTCGGCATTGCGCTGGCGATTGGCGAAGACCGTCGGACTTGCACCGGACAAAGCATAGGCACGCCCCACTATATGAGTCCTGAACAAATTACAAATCCTAAGGGTATCGATCACCGGACAGATGTATACAGCGTAGGCTGTGTATTTTATGAAATGCTCACTGGACGGCCGCCTTTTGTGGCGGAGATGGCAACTGGCGGAGAAACGGATTTTGCCATTAAAAGAGCGCATGTCAATCTAATCCCAAAACCGCCGACAGAACGGGTCAACACCATTCCAGCTTATATTAATGATGTGATACTATTTGCCTTGGAAAAAAAGCCTGAAAATCGTTTACCCGGCTGCCAAGAATTCTTGAGATTATTGCAGGTAGGGGAGACGAAACCGATAGTTAAAATAAGAAAATCCCGCCGACCATATTTATATCTACTTGTAGCTACAGTTATCACCCTAATAGTAGTAATAAGCGTTCTATTGATAAAGTAACTGAAATTTTCTCTATATTACTTTTTTTCGTCAATAGAAATTGGGCCGATTGGTGCTGAAATTTTTTGTGCAGCCTCATCAATTGCTCCATTACTTGGCCTTAATGGCTTAGAATTAGATTCCTGTTTAGTCTTAGGTTCTTGGCTAGGCTTAGATTCTTGTTTAATTTTAGAATCTTGATTAGACTTAGATCTATGTTTAGCCTTAGATCCTTTACTATGTCCAGATTTATGTTTAGGTATATTAATATTATTTACTTTCTTTTCCAAATCAGCCAATTTCTGTTTAGTAGAGCTTAACTCAGAATGCGTCTCACTTAACTCAGACTGCATTGCACTCATTTTTTGTATAATCTCTGGTTCTTGTTCCGGCAAATGAGGACTTGTTTGATTTTCAGGAGACAAGCCAGCAGTTGGTGCTAAACTAGCTTGCTGAAACGGCTTAACTATGGAACTTTTAATGTCTTGCAAGTACCCGCCTCCAAAAGCCGGAGTGGCTAATCTGCTTAGGTAATAAGCACTGTAACTTACGCACCCTATACCGCAGAGTATCAGCAAAGAAACAAAAAGATTATTTAATAGCTTCTTAAAGCTCTCCTCCAGACGACTTTTCGGTTTTTTAAATACGCGAATAAATTGAATGGTGATATTATCCTCACCCCCTTTCTGGTAGGCCAACTCCAGCAAACGGTCAACATATTCTTGCGCTGTAGCTGGCTCGGTTAACGCAGCTTCAATATCCTGATCCTCCACATAACCAGACAAGCCATCGGAACACAGCAGAATACCGTCGCCTGCCTTAAGCCTTAAATCGCTATGGATTTCTACGGCGATCTCAGCACGATTCCCCATTGCCCGATCCAGCAAACTGGCACTGGGGTGATTACGGGCTTGTTCTGGGGTTAGCATACCCGCATCGACCATTTTTTGCACCAGCGTATGATCTTTAGTTAAAAGACTTAACTTACCGTTGCGGAACAGATAAACTCGGCTATCGCCAACATGGGCAATTTTGGCAATTTGCTTGTAAACGAGCAGCAGCACAGCTGTTGAACCCATACCTTCCGTCGCCGGATCTCCGGAATGCGCTTGCTGATAAATAGTTTGATTGGTTTTTTCAAATGCACCTCGGATTGCATCCTCAATTCCTAGCGAATTTTGAGTCTCAGCCAGGAAATTCACTAGGCCGTCGACAGTTAACTCGGCCGCTTTAGCCCCACCATTATGCCCGCCCATGCCGTCGGCAACGACGAATAGCTGTCCTAAAGGGGACGAAACCCAGCTCATCCGATCCTGGTTTTCAGTGCGCACACATCCCTTATCGGTTTTTGCCCCAACTTCAAATTTAAAACTGTATGTTCTCATTGGCCATACCCCTTGTTGATTAACTTGCTTGATTAGGGCAAAGTTGCGCCATCGTTTCCGCACTGATATCGAGCGGCGCCGCAACCGCTTCCGAGTAATGCTGAACAACTATATTACTAATTTTTATGCGTTCAAACTTTTGTTTTTGCGCTAATTGCTCCCTATATTTGCCCAACTCGGTATTGACGATGTCTTGTCCCACATGGCTTAGTTTTGTAATATAATCTACATAACCAACAAGATATTCCTTTATATTATTCTGATGATCAATAATTTGCTTGTTAAATGCCTCCAATTCAGGTACTGCACCCATCGCCGGGTTTTTTACAATATTCACATACTCTTGCTTGTGTTTCAGCGTAGCAGTTTCCCTACAGATAAGTGCGACTTTTTCAGTAGCGCCTTCTATCCAGGCGGCGGTGGATTCCTTGGGGTCTTGCTCAATAATAACTGCTGTCTGATGATGCACCAGAGGCAAAACTGTATAGCCCCCCACACCAACTAACGCTACAGCAACGGCTGCTGCAAATATTTTCAATAGCAACCGTGGCGG
>JABFST010000357.1 GCA_013140465.1 Methylococcaceae bacterium | reverse complement strand
GCGGGCAAAATCAATAAGGCTTCCACTAAGGAAAACACCAGCGTCAAGATCATCACCCAACAAATCGGATGCATCATTTGCCCAGCCCAGCCAGGCAAAAACAAGCCGGGCAAAAACGCCACCAAGGCCACCAGCACCGACAAGCACACGGGTAAGGCCACGGCGGTTACGCCAGCTATGGCGGCCCGCAAATACGCGGCGGGGTCATCGGGTTTACACGTTTGTTGGTGGGCATAAATGCTGTCACCAATAATAATGGCATCGTCCACCAAAATGCCCATTGCCAATAAAAAGCCAAACAATGACAACATGTTGAGCGACACATCCACCATCGGCATCAGCCATAACGCCCCCAGCACGGAAGTGAATATCCCTACACCCGCCCACACCGCCACGCGCAATTGCAAAAATAAGGTCAGCACCAAACACACCAGTATAAAACCGCTTAAGCCGTCTTCGACTAAGGTGTGTACGCGCTCTTGGTAGGCACTGGAATCATCCCACCAAGTGCTGAGTT
Organism: Methylococcaceae bacterium; assembly: GCA_013140465.1. Lineage (GTDB taxonomy): Bacteria > Pseudomonadota > Gammaproteobacteria > Methylococcales > Methylomonadaceae > Methylobacter_C. Next base: position 4,425 of record JABFST010000357.1, on the reverse strand, counting down.
CTAAGCCTTCGGGCAGTTGCTGCTGAAGCTGGGCAACACTGGCCTTCACCCGCCTCGCCACATCTACCGAGCTGTTTTTGGTGTGGATTTCCCAGCCTTGGGCGGGCAAGCCGTTGTAGTGCCATTCGGACAAGCGATCTTCTAAGCCGTCGTGGATAACGGCAATATCGCCTAAGGTCACACGCGACCCGTCGGTATTGCTGCGTAACACGATAGTGCTCAGGCGGCGCACATCGTCGGCCTTGTCTTTTATGCGCAACTGCAATTGTCCGGCAGGGGACTTGACCACACCTAAAGATTGGTCAAGTGAACTGCGGCGAATGGCGGCACTAACTTCTGCCAGCGATAGCCCATAGTGCTGCAAGGTCAGGCTAGGGATAGTGATGGCGATTTCATACGCCGCCTCAAAATAATTGCGCACGCGCTGCACGCCCGCAATGCGCTCAATTTCGGCTTGGATGCTTGCGCCATAACGCTGTAAGGCCAAGGGATCGGCCTGTCCATGCAGCGACACCCAAATAACCCCGTCGTCATCGTTGCGCTGCGCCGGAAACACAACCATGCGCTCAAGCTGGCTAGGCAATCGCGGCAAGCCTTGGACACGGCCTTGTAAGGTGTTTAACACGGGTTCCAAAGCCGTGCCGGGGGTCACGGTTACGGTTAGCACGGCTGAACCCTGCTGGATACGCGCGGCGATTTTTTGTACGCCCGCGACATCATGGATGGCGTTTTCAATCGGCACGACCACAGACTCATCAATCGCAGTGGGGCCTACGCCGGGTATATCGACGCTGATATTGATTTGTTGCGGGAAAAAACGCGGAAATACTTCTTGGTCTACGATGTTATAGCCATAAACACCGCCTATTAAAATCAGCACCATCAACAAATTGGCGGCGACCGGATTACTGGCAAACCACGCAAGCACGCCGCGCTGCGGCCTCATGGCTGTGCTGCCTGGGTGACGGGAGTGACGGTCATGCCTTCTACGGCTATCGGCAAATCGGACACGACGACCCTATCCCCTGCGCTTAATCCGGCTGACACCAAGATCCGTTGCGGTTCATTGCGCAACACCTCCAACTGTCGGCTGTGCAATTTTTGTTGGGCATCGACGACCCACACTTGCTGGCTGGCATTGATCGCGGCGGGGGGCAACACAAACACCTGCGCCAAGGTTTTGCCAACAATGTCGGCTTGTACAAACAGGCCAAACCATAAAGGCCAGTCTTGCTCTTCAAGCTGGTAGGGTTCTTGGACTTCGGCAACTGCCATCAAAATGCCCGTGCTTTCGTCTATCGCGCCTTCGGTGCGGACAATATAGCCGCCCCAAGCCAGCTTTTGCCCGCCTATTTCGGCGGATAGCGTTACTTTGGGCAACACCGTGTTGGCACTGGGGCTTAGTAGCGGCAAGTCCACCAAGCCCAAGTCTTTTGCCGCTATCGGCAAGCGTATTTGCGCCACTTCGGTGGCATTAAGCCTAGCCAGCTTATCGCCAGGCTGCACAAACTGGCCGATTGCCACTTGCTGGCTGTGTATGCGCCCTGCAAACGGCGCCCGCAATACACAACGGCTGCGGCGGGTTTCGGCTAGGGCCAAATCGGCTTTGGCGGCGGCAAGTTTGGCACGCGCCGTCGCCAATTGTGGAATTTGCAGCAGCAACGGCGAGGGCGCTGCGGCTTTATTGACGGTTTGCCATTCACTACGCGCCTGTTCGGCTTGTGCCTGAGCCATTGCCCAAATTTGCTCAGCTTCTGCCACTTTGGCTTGGGCTTGAATAATGGCATGGTCATAATCACGCGTATCTAAGGACAGCAATATTTCATTGTTGCCAAACACACCGCCTACCACCCAGTTTTTGTGCAGAAAAACCACTTTGCCCGCGACTTCGGGGCTGACATCCAAGCTTTGCCGCGCACTGACCACGCCTTGGCTGTGCACAGTAACGCTTAGGCTTTGAGGCTGGGCGATCCATATAGATACCGTCGGACGCGCGGCACTGACAGGGCTGGCGATGGCTTTGGGCGGATTGGACATCAGCGCCCACACCGCTACCCCACCCAACAATAACAGGCATAAGGGCAACAAAATTTGCAACCGGGCAGTGCTTAGCATCGCGATTATTCTCAAAAGCCAAAACGTTTATTCATGGGTATCCAAGGGCTGGAGTGCAACGGCTTTAGACGTTGCCTTGCCCGCAAACACACCGAGACTACAACGTCTAAAGCCGTTGTACTCCGCTTGGTCAGTCCTGCGCCGCATTTAAGGTAAAAATAATCGGCACGCGCACGGTACAGGCCACGGCGGTGCTGCCGCGCCGTGCGGGAATAAACTGCCATTTTTCCACCGCAGCTACTGCCGATTCATCTAATAGTTCATGACCGCTACTGCGTTCCACCGCTACCGATTCGCTAAAACCCTCAGCCGTTACTTTAACGCGTAGCAACACCTTACCCTGCCAGCCCCGGCTACGCGCCGAAGCGGGGTATTTGGGTTTGGGATTGCTGCCGTAATTGGCATTAAAAGTCGCTTCGCTGTAGGATTCAACGGGTGGTTTTGGGTTGCTGACAGCCGCCGGATTAGGGTTGGCTACAACATGTTGGCTTACAGTTGCCTCCTCCGTTTGGGCTTCGTCAGCGGGTTCGGGTAAAGGGATGGGCGTAACCGCTTTCGGTAATTTAACAGGCTTAGGCTTGTGCTTTACAGGTTTTTTAACTGGAATTTGCTTAGGCTTGGGTTTTATCGGTTCGGGCGGCTTAGGTGGTGCGGGCGGTGCAGGTGGGGCTAGCTGGGCTTGTGGCTTAGGGGCAGACACCATAGACACTTGCATCATTAATGGCTGCGCCAAAACCAGCGGCTGTTGCGGTTGCGCCAACCGCTGCACCGCCCAAAGATGCAACGACACCACTAACAAAAACAATAAGGTGGCTAGAGATTGCGGCTGCTCAACGCCAGCAAATTGTTCAAGAAGTGGGGAAGTTTTATGCACGAATACGAATCAGTAGGGTTTAATGGTTAGGCACTTAATCTTTCAGCGGCTTTAGGCCAATTGAGCAATTTCTCAACGACGGCAACTAAATAATCTTTACGCAGGTTTTGGTAATCCAAATAATAGGCGTGTTCGTAAATATCTACGGTCAACAAGGGTTTCATGCCAAACATCTTGGGGTTGTCGAGGTTGTTTAACGAAACAATTTCCAGTTTGCCCTTATTTTCTACCAACCATACATAGCCTGAACCCAGATGCGCCATGCCTACATCAACAAATTTGGTCTTAAATTTTTCATAATCACCAAAACCAGCTTCTATTAAAGAAGACAATTTGCCGCTAGGCTTGTCTTTGTCACCGCCTTTGGGTTTTAAGCTGGCCCAGTAAAACTCATGGCTAATCACCGATGCCGAACTGTTAAACAATTTTGCCAGCGGCTTTTGGTTGGCACTGGCTAACATGATTTGTTCGATGGGCTGGTCTTTGTAGCTGGCAAACTCGGGCAACAATAAGGCATCATTAAGGGCTTTTAATGCGCCCAAGTGGTGTTTGTAATAGTGGTAGCCGATGGTTTTGGCACTAATCACAGGCTCTAAGGCGGTTTCCACATAAGGCAACGGCGGCGCAGGAAATACCGGGGCTGGCGTAGTGACGACCGCAGGTGCGCCTGTTGCGGCTGGTGCAGCGGCAGACCCACCTGCTTGGACTAAACGGGATGTGCTTAAAGCCAAGGTGGCAACGCCCGCCGTGGTTAAAAAATGTCTACGCGTTAAATCGGTCATAGTTATATCCTTAAATAGAGTGGGTGAATGGGGTTATTTTTAGAAAGTGCGGTCTTTAGGCATCGGCAACCGATGCCAAGCAACACCAAGACAAACAGCAGATGCCAGATTTTAAGTAAAATTCACTTTGTCTGCATAGCAGTTTATCACGGTACGGTGAATCACCGCGATGGCCTAACAAACAACGGCCTTAGCCCGAACGGCTATGGCTATTCTGTTATACCCGCTTATCAACAAAAGCCACTTATTTTTCAATATTTATTATAAAAAAGTCGAAACTATTCAGCATCCGGGGCACAACGGCCGTTCGCTGAGCGAAGTCGAAGCGAACAAACCGGCTTCGACTCCGCTCAGCCTACGGTAAAGACTGCGCTCAGCCTACGGTAAAGACTCCGCTTAGCCTACGGTAAAAAAGTCGTAACTATTCAGCATCCGAGGCACAACAGCCGTTCGCTGAGCGAAGTCGAAGCGAACAAATCGGCTTCGACTCCGCTCAGCCTACGGTAAAGACTGCGCTCAGCCTACGGTAAAGTCGCTCTGAATAGTTACAAAAAGTCAAGATTGACCAAAATCTGCTGTGCCTGTTACCCGCCTATGCACTCCAAAGATAAAACCCACACCACAAAACCAGCGTTTATCTATTAAAGACGTTCA
>JABFST010000293.1 GCA_013140465.1 Methylococcaceae bacterium | reverse complement strand
CGTGGGTGATGAATATTGGTATTTTAACGCAGACGGCGTGATTGCCAGTGCCAAACCCAAAGCCATGAATGGCGGCTGGCATAACGATTTTGCCAAAAAACCGGGCCCTGATGGCGAAGACCAATGCGCCGCTTGTCATGGTGCCGACCACAAAGGCACGCGTTTATCCAGAACTTTGGTAGACCGCGAACTGATAAACGACAAAGGCAAGAAAATCAAGCTGGTCAAAAACCAAATCATTGGTTGCGACTTGTGCCATACCTTAGCCAAAAGCTTTGTCGGTGCGCCTGACCCTAAATCGGCAACTGGCGGTTGGCCCGTAGCGAAAAACCATGCCGCACCTAAGCCTATGGCAATCTTCGGTAGCACTGGCACTGGAGGTAGTGGCGGGCATGGCAGTGGAGGACATGGCGGTTAAGCCCCACAATGGCGTGAGGGCTTAAGCCCCTAACGCGGTTATCAATAACCAGCCCCGCCCAATGTATGGGTAGGGCTGGTTTTTTTGTGTCTGGGTAGTGGGTTTTATTATTGTTGCCACGCTCAGTCCGTCGCTCCATGATTTCAGGGTTTGTGGTAGAGGCTTTAGCCCGTTTGCGATGTTTTACGCACATACGGCTATCGCCTATTGCGCCAGCAACAGTGCTGGAGCGCACCCGCAACAATCCACGCAAAGAACCCTTTGATCGCCAAGATGAGATTGATGAACGCCGCGAGGCGTTGATTGGGCAATTAGAAATAAACGTAACTATTCAGCATCCGGTGCACAACAGCCGTTCGCTGAGCGGAACAGCCGTTCGCTGAGCGGAACAGCCGTTCGCTGAGCGGAGTCGAAGCGAACAAACCGGCTTCGACTCCGCTCAGCCTACGGTAAATTTGACTTATTAGAAGTCGCTCTGAATAGTTACAAATAAACTAAATCAGCAAATAGAAGTTGAAGATTTGTTTATAATTCACTGGCCTTTATAAAATCAAGTCCTTACTCATTGGATAAATCCTAAGCTATGTCAGCCACAAATTTCAAAACTGAAAACAATACCTATCGAAAATTGATCGGCAATGGACTGACCTATCGTATCCCACGTTTTCAGCGTGATTACAGTTGGACAGATGATGAGTGGGAAGATTTATGGATAGACATCCTAGGCACAATTCAAGTGGACGGAGAACCCGCCCATTATATGGGTTATCTGGTACTGCAATCACAAGACGAAAAAAGCTTTGATGTCATCGACGGACAACAAAGGTTGACTACGTTAACCTTGATTGTGTTGTCTGCGCTAAAAAATCTTCAGCGCTTAGTTGAAGAAAAAAACCACCCAGAACAAAACAAACAACGCTTAGATCAAATTCGTCAGACTTACATTGGTTATCTTGATCCGGTTACCCTTATTTCACGATCAAAACTAACGCTTAACCGCAATAATGACCATTATTTTCAAACTTATCTGATTCCACTTGGGCATTTGCCTCAGCGCGGGTTTCGGGCATCCGAACATAGTTTGCGCAAAGCTTTTGAGTGGTTTGACAAAAGAGTGAAGGATTATGCGAAAAAATCCGGAGGTGATGAAGGTGTCGCCTTAGCCACATTGGTTGAAACCATGAGTGACCGTCTTTTTTTCACGGTTATCAGTGTGACTGATGAATTGAACGCCTACAAAGTCTTTGAAACCTTAAATGCGCGTGGAGTGCGGCTTTCATCTACCGATTTACTGAAAAACTATCTGTTTTCTGTATTACATCGTGAAAATGAACACCTGCATGAAATGAAAGTGTTGGAAGACCGTTGGGAGGCTATGGTGACCCGACTCGGCAGCGAGAGCTTTCCCGACTTTCTGCGTATTCACTGGATTAGTCGGCGAACCTTTGTGCGCCAATCGGAGCTTTTCAAAACCATACGGGCGAAGGTGACCAGCCGTGAAGCCGTTTTTCAGCTTCTGCGCGACATGGAAGAAGATATGGATACTTACTTGGCGTTGACCAATCCTGAAGCCTCCCAATGGCATCCTGATTTAAAGGGATATGCCCAAAATCTGCGTATGTTTAGCGTCAGACAACCTTTCCCCTTGCTTTTCGCTGCCCACCGGAAACTGTCGGACACTGATTTTGCCAGCTTATTAAGAAGTTGCGTGATTATCTCATTTCGTTACAACGTAATTGGCAGCCAACCTACCAATGAACAAGAGCGTGTTTATTACACGGTTGCACAAAAAATTGCCAACAGCGAAGTCACCACCGCCAACGCCGCACTCGAAGGCTTGAAATCAGTCTATCCAAACGATGACGCGTTTAAAGCCGCTTTTGCCGAAAAAACCATTCGGACGACAAACTCCAGAAATTTGCGTATTGTCCGTTATCTTCTCTGTGCCTTGGAAAAGCAAACCAGTGGTACTGATTACGACTTTGAGAGCGATAGTTTCAATGTTGAGCATGTCTTACCACAAAACCCTGAACATAATTGGGATGCCTTTACCGATGAAGAGGCAGACGCACTGGTTTATAGATTGGGCAATATGACCTTGCTAGCCAAAAAAACCAATAAGAATGTGGGCAATGACGGATTTGCCATTAAAAAACCAATACTGGCTAACAGCCAATTTGACTTGACTAGAAAACTAGCAGAAGAAAATGCGGATTGGACCCCCGCACGCATAGCGGCTCGCCAGAAAGGATTGGCCAAATTAGCCACGACTGTTTGGCGTGTTGCGCAATTATCATAACTACTTGATCGGAAAAGTTGAGGCTTGTTCCGCCCATATAAGCATCAGTGCAGCAAATCACACTTACTATTAAAGTTGAGTCATGGGCAAAACCAAGCTGGAACTGACCTCTGGATAGGCAAGCACAAGCGGCCTAAGCTGGAGCCGAGGATATTGTTGGAAAATTTGGCGCAATACGGCTATCACCTATTGCGCCCTACGCGCTGGGCAGTGGGTTTTTCCGCCGCCCCATGATTTCAGGGTTTGTGGTAGAGGCTTTAGCCCTATTTGCCAGGCTAAAGCCTCTCCCGCATAAATACTTTCACAGTCCCCGTAATACGCGCCCTACTGTGTAATGGATAGAGAACAAATAGAGAACAAGATGGTTTTGGTGTATACTTTGCGCCATCTATAGCATTTCTATTTTTAGCGCTTATGAACCCAGCAACCTTAGCCTTTTTGCACGGGCCTAGCACCAACAGTGCATATTCTGATGATACGCGCATAGACACTATTACCCTGCTTATACAAATACCTATTGAATCCCCTGTGCCGATCCGCTTGCCTTTGTATGCCTGCAAAGTGCCGGCCGGGTTTCCTTCGCCTGCCGATGACCATCTTGAAGCTTCCCTAGACTTAAACCAACGCTACATCAAACATCCGGCGGCGACGTTTTTCGTGAAGGTGCAAGGCGATTCGATGATAAACGCGGGCATACACAACGGTGACACGCTGATTGTGGACAGGTCCTTGCCCGCGCAGTCCGGCTCGATAGTCGTGGCGGTGGTGAATGGCGAGCTGACGGTGAAACGCCTGTTATTGGACAAAAATGGTGCTTGGCTTATGCCGGAAAATGCCCAGTACCTGCCCATGCTGCTCAAGGAAGGCTTGGAGTTGCATATCTGGGGCGTAGTCGCCCATGTCATCTATTCCTTATAAATAGCGATGTTTGCGCTGGCGGATTGCAACAATTTTTACGCGTCGTGTGAACGGGTGTTCCAGCCGCGTTTAGAAGGCAAGCCGATAGTGGTGTTGTCCAATAATGACGGCTGCGTGATCGCCCGCAGCAATGAGGCCAAAGTGTTGCAGGTGGCGATGGGGGCGCCGTATTTCAAGATTCAACCCTATGTGCAGCAAGAAGGCATCGCGGTGTTTTCGTCTAACTATGCCTTATACGGCGACCTTTCCCATAGGGTCATGCAGGTCTTGTCGGGTTTTGCGCCCCGCGTTGAGCTGTATTCGATTGATGAATGTTTTCTGGATTTTACTGGCTTGCCCCAAGATTTGAGCGGCTATGGCTTACAGATATGCAAAACTGTCAAGCAATGGACGGGCATCCCCATTTCCATTGGCATTGCCCCGACCAAAACCCTCGCTAAATTGGCAAACCGATTGGCGAAGAAAGGCTATTCGGCAAACGGCCCGGTCGTGGATTGGCGCAATATCGCCGATACCGACGCGGTGTTGGCCGCCACCGCCCTTGATGATTTGTGGGGCATTTCACGGCGCACGGCGGTTAAATTACAGGCATTAGGCATCGATAACGCCTTGGCGTTGCGCCGGGCCGACCCGAAACGTATGCGGCAACAACTGGGCGTGGTTATGGAACGCATTGTTTATGAACTGCAAGGCCAGTCTTGCATTCCGCTGGAGGCGATGCCGCCGCCGCGTAAACAAATCCTCACCTCACGCAGTTTTGGCGAAAAGCTCAGCAGTTTTAACGATCTCAGGGCGGCGGTCAGCCATTTTGCCGCCCGTTCCGCCGAAAAACTGCACCGCCAGCACTTGGCGACGTCGGTGCTGTGCGTGTTTGTCGCCACCAGCCCGTTTGATACGCGCAACCCCTCTTACAGCAACAGTGCCACCACGGTTTTTAACCAGCCCACTCAAGCCGCTGCCGACTTGATCCAAGCCGCCCATCAGGGCTTGCAGCGCATTTATAAACCGGGGTTTAGCTACCAACGGGCGGGCGTGATATTGCCCGATTTGCAGCCTATGGCTTGGGCGCAAAAGTCCTTGTTTGCTGAACGAGACACGAACGAATTGCAGGACACCTTAGGCCAAATCAACCGCCGTTATGGCAAAAATACCGTCCGCTACGCCAGTGAAATGCTTAGCCAACGCTGGCACATGCGCCAGCAGTTTAAGTCACCGTCATATACGACCCAATGGGCGGAGTTGTTGGCTGTGCGGGCGTAAAGCCGTTTTTAGGTTTGTGTGGGGGGAATTAGCGTAGCCCATGATGCTC
>JABFST010000056.1 GCA_013140465.1 Methylococcaceae bacterium | reverse complement strand
GTACCATATTGTCCACGCCCGCCCGCCCGACGGCGGCGAGGATGCGCCCCCAGTTGGGGTCACTGGCAAAAAATGCGGTTTTAACCAAAGGCGAATGGGCGATGGTTTTGGCGACGCGCACGGCTTCTTCGCTGCTGAGGGCTTCGGTGACGACGATGCGGATGAGTTTGGTGGCGCCTTCGCCGTCGCGGATGATGGCTTCTGCCAGTTGTTTGCACACGTCTAGCACGGCATCGGCAAATAGTGCATAAGTCGGGCTATCGGCGGTGATTTCGGGGACGCTGGAATAGCCGCTAGCCATCAGCACACAGGCATCGTTGGTGGAGGTATCGCCATCGACACTGATGCGGTTAAACGACAGTTCGGCGGCTTTTGCCAAGCACGCTTGCAATAGGTCTTGGGCAATGTTGGCATCGGTGGCGACAAATCCCAGCATGGTTGCCATATTGGGTTGGATCATGCCCGCCCCTTTGGAGATGCCGTTGAGGGTGATGGTATGACCGTCTATAGTTAGGGTTTTGGTGACGCCTTTAGGAAAGGTGTCGGTGGTCATGATGGCGCGGGCGGCTTGCTGCCAATGGGTTTCGGCAAGGTTGCCCAAGGCTGCCGGATAGGCTGAGACTATTTTTGCCACGGGTAAGGGTTGCCCGATAACCCCGGTAGAAAATGGCAACACTTGCTGTGCCAAGCCGCCCGTCAGTTTCGCTAATTCGGCGCAACTTAACAGCGCGTTGGCCATGCCTTGTGTGCCTGTACCCGCATTGGCGTTGCCGGAATTAATCACCAGCCAGCGCGGTTGTTGCGGCAAATGGCTTCTTGCGACATGCACGGGCGCGGCACAAAAGGCGTTTTGGGTAAATACTGCCGCACAGGTGGCGTGTTCCGGCATTTGTATCACTAACAAATCATCCCTGACGGTTTGTTTGATGCCTGCACAGGTAGTGCCTAAGCTGATGCCGGGAACGGCGGGCATGTCTGGGAATGGGCATAGTCCTACTGCCATAGCTGTTACTCCTCGTGTTTGAAAAATAAGGTGACGTGGTTGATTTTTTTGACTTTAACGCAAATAACTTGGCATTGTTTTTTGAGGATGGCAAGTACTTGCGGCTGGGTGCTGAGGTGGTAGGGAAATATCACTTCCACTTCAATTTGTCCGTTTAAATAATGGATACGGAAATCTTCTATGGATGCCCTGACACTCGCCATGTACTTGTCCAACACTAAGCCCACATCGCGCCGGGTCAGCGGTTTGTTGTGTTCAAACAAGCCTTCGTCGTCTTCGGGGTCGATATGCACCAAGACATCCATGACATCATCAAAGCGGTTAATCAGTTCGTCGCGCACGGTATCGCCAATGCTGTGGCCTTCGGAAACGGTGATGCGCGGATCGACGACGATATGCGCATCAATCAAGGCATCTTCGCCCATGTGCCGGGTGCGCAATAAATGGATGCCTTCCACGCCGTCTATCGCCATGATGGTTTTGCGGATTTCCGCGACTAAACGCGGGGGCAGGGAAGTGTCCACCAGTTCTTTAATGCTGTCCAACACTAAGTTGAGGCCAATTTTTGCCACCATTAAGGCGACGACGATAGCCGCAATCGCATCTGCCAATGGATAGCCCAACATGACCGCGCCGATGCCGAACAACACCACGACCGAGGTGATGGCATCGCTGCGCTGATGCCAGGCATTGGCCATCAGTAGTTTGGAGCGGGTTTTTAAGGCGATGCGTTTGGTGTATTGGTATAGCCATTCGTTGATTAAGATCGACACGGCGGCTATCGCCAAACTGAGCTGATTGGGGACTGGCAAATGTTCGGGGTTTGCCATGCGGTTCATGACCGCCCACGCCAAAGTGCCGCCAATGATAATCAGGCTGCCGCCTAAGATAACGGTGGCGATGGTTTCAAAACGGCGATGCCCATAAGGGTGTTCATAATCGGCTTCGCGGCTGCCCAAGCGCACGGCGATAATCACCAGCAAGTCACTGAGCAAATCCGATAGCGAATGGATACCGTCGGCAATTAAGGCCGCTGATTGCCCTAAAATGCCAAAGCCAATTTTGATTAAGGTTTGCAGCACATTGACTGCCGCCCCCATATAACTGGCCTTGGCTTTTAGCTTGGCAATTTTAGCCGTGTCCAGAATTTCAGCCATTAGCTACCTACTTGTAAGGTAATGATGTAGTCATGATCGCTTTGCTGGGTGCTAAGCACAGTATGCCCGTTTATCCGGCACCACGCCGGAATGTCTTGCATCACGCCAGGATCGGTGCAGATCACTTCCAATTGGTCGCCGGTTTGTAGGTGTTTGACTTTGTCCTGGGTGCGGATAACGGGCAGGGGACACAATAAACGGCGGGCGTTGAGGGTTGTTTTGGTCATTATAAGGTGTGTGCTGTTAAGTTATAGGTTTTCAATGTCTTCTGCGGTCAGGCCTGTGGTTTCGATGATGAATGCGGTGGGCAGTTGTTGGTTTTTTAGGGATTTGGCAACTTTTTTGATGCCGATGTCTTCGCCTTCTTTGCGGCCTTGTGTTAGACCTTCCTTTAGCCCCTGCATTTTACCTTCGCCAAACGCTGTATCCTTCACGTTTTTCAATTCATCATACGCCAGCGAGTTCTTTTTTGCGGTCATTTACAGTTTTTCAATGTCTTCGGCGGTTAAGCCTGTGGTTTCAATGATGAGGGCGGTGGGCAGTTGTTTGTCTTTTAGGGATTTGGCAATTTTTTTGATGCCGATGTCTTCGCCTTCTTTGCGTCCTTGTGTTAGACCCTCCTTTAGCCCTTCCTTTAGTCCTTCTTTTAGCCCTTCCATTTTACCTTCCATTTTCCCCTCACCAAATGCCGTGTCCTTCACATTCTTCACTTCCCAATAATCCAGCAAGCTCTTTTGGTAGTCGTCAAACTGTGTGGGCTTTAGGTGCGACAGTTCGGCAATTTCAAAGCCTCTTTGGAAGATGGGTTCGTTTAAGATGGCGGGGATGTGGTCGAAGTTTTCGAGGTTCTTTAAAAAATACACCCATTTGTCGAAATGCGTTTGCAACTGGTCGGCCTGTTTGTTGAACAGCGGCATCTGCAAAAACTTAAAGTGCAGCTTGTCGTAGAAAATGTCGCCGTCCTGGTCTTTTAGGCAGACATCGCGCCTAAACTTTGCCGCTTCTTCCTGTTCGTCGTAGATAAAGTCGAGGATGGCGACAAAATACACGGGCATCAGGCGAAAATTCCAGCCGCCCGCCTGCGCCTGTTCCTTGATCGGGAAGGTGGAGTAAAACAGGGAACGGTCTTTAAAAAAATTGACCTTGGCCTTTTGCATTTCCACGATAAAGCGCTCGCCTTCGGCGTTTTGGCAATAAATGTCGAAAATCGCCTTGCGCTCTTGGGCCGTGGCGGGCGATTTTTCGGGATTTTTAAACGTCAGTTCGACTATCTGGTGCTGTGGCGGCAACAGTTGGTTTAAAAAGTCCACCAACAAGTCTTTGCTGGCCTCTTCGCCAAACAGCTTTTTAAAGCCAAAGTCGGTGTAGGGGTTGAAGTATTTTGCGGTCATTTACAGTTTTTCAATGTCTTCGGCGGTTAAGCCTGTGGTTTCAATGATGAACGCCGTCGGCAGTTGTTTGTCTTTTAGTGATTTGGCAACTTTTTTGATGCCGATGTCTTCGCCTTGCACTAACCCCTCGCCAAACGCCGTGTCCTTCACATTCTTCACTTCCCAATAATCCAGCAAGCTCTTTTGGTAGTCGTCAAACTGTGTGGGCTTTAGGTGCGACAGTTCGGCAATTTCAAAGCCTTTTTGGAAGATGGGTTCGTTTAAGATGGCGGGGATGTGGTCGAAGTTTTCTAAATTCTTTAAAAAATACACCCATTTGTCGAAATGCGTTTGCAACTGGTCGGCCTGTTTGTTGAACAGCGGCATCTGCAAAAACTTAAAGTGCAGCTTGTCGTAGAAAATGTCGCCGTCCTGGTCTTTTAGGCAGACATCGCGCCTAAACTTTGCCGCTTCTTCCTGTTCGTCGTAGATAAAGTCGAGGATGGCGACAAAATACACGGGCATCAGGCGAAAATTCCAGCCGCCCGCCTGCGCCTGTTCCTTGATCGGGAAGGTGGAGTAAAACAGGGAACGGTCTTTAAAAAAATTGACCTTGGCCTTTTGCATTTCCACGATAAAGCGCTCGCCTTCGGCGTTTTGGCAATAAATGTCGAAAATCGCCTTGCGCTCTTGGGCCGTGGCGGGCGATTTTTCGGGATTTTTAAACGTCAGTTCGACTATCTGATGCTGTGGCGGCAACAGCTGGTTTAAAAAGTCCACCAACAAGTCTTTGCTGGCCTCTTCGCCAAACAGCTTTTTAAAGCCAAAGTCGGTGTAGGGGTTGAAGTATTTGGCAGTCATGATTTGAGTGGTTATTGCACTGAAAAAAATAAAAATTTCCCAACAAGAAATAAAATGATATGCAGTCATGGCTGTTGAGGTTTTCTTAGATATACCACGCCTCAGGCAGTTCTTCTTTCTTTAAAGGTTTGACTTGTAATATACGTTCTGAGCCATCTTGCATCTGGACATTAATATCAACCTGTTCGGCATCTTTGCCTTGTCCGAAACGCGCGGTAATTTGCGCCGCCAAATAGAGATCTTCTGCCGATAAGATGCCGTCAATCAGCACTAAAGGGCCAAAATGGCTGCTGCTAGACATGCTGATAAAGTCTTTTTTGTAGCCTTCCAAAAAGCGGCCTTCGCCTTCCTCACGCGCCACAATCAGCTTAAAGTGCGGCATAGGGCGGATATGGCGGCCGACTTTTAATAGCATCACGTCATCCAGTTCATAGTCTTTATGGCCTTGGGCTTGCCATAAATCGACCAGCTTGGCGGAATAAAACTTGTCGGTTAAAAAACAACAGCCACCCGCAGGTTGGGCATAATCGTCAAAACCAAATTGTGCCGCCATTGCCA
>JABFST010000392.1 GCA_013140465.1 Methylococcaceae bacterium | reverse complement strand
CGTTGCGGTGGTGGGGAGGCCACCGACTATTGCGTATAAGGAAACGAAAGCGCAACAGGCCGTAACGGGAGTCGGAGGGGTTCATAGTACCGTTTGAGGCTCTGGGACAACATAACCCGGGCTGAGGAAAGGAACCCTGCTTTGTTCACGCAACCGAAGAATGGAGGATGGGGAGATTGCCATGTTGCTAGCCACTCCTACGAAATCAGGACAATAGAGAGGAAGCTATATGCCAAGGCCAAGCAAGAACTAGCCTAACTGTTTTACGCGCTTTACGACAAAGTACACCGGGCGGACGCACTCACTATGCTCGGGCTTTGGTCAAGGCCAACGAGGGCAGTCCCGGCGTAGACGGGCTGCGCTTTGAAGCCATAGGGAGTGTAATGCAGTTAAACCGCTACTTAGAAGGCTTGAGAGTCCCTACAGTAGCTGGCTAGAAAACAGTGCATGCCTTGGTGTGAAGAACATCGGAAAGCCGTGTGCGTTAATAGCGCATGCACGGTTTGATGAGGAGGGGTAGGCGTAAGCCTGCTCCTTACTCTACCCGTATCTTATGTGTGACCCCGTATCTTATGTGACCCCGTATCTTAGGCGTATGAATGTAAGGTTGATTTGCACAAGCAATCCACCAAAATCAAGCCCCGATGCCGCATTGGGCGTGGCAGTTTACTAGCGCGACCCGTTAGGGCGCGAAGTGAAACCATCCTACGCGCTAGCTCCTAAAAACTCTTCAACAATCCAAAACCTTTGAAACCAAAGGAAATTGCTCTGGATGGCGGATTGAATCAACATGCAAGTCAATGTCTAGCTCGGGCCAATAGAGATGATGTGGCTGCGGACGGTCAACTTGAAACAACTGTTCCACGGATGCCTTACGGAACCAAGGGAACTCCGAAAACGGGACAAATAGTTCATCTTCTTCATCGAGAAGAAGCCAGAATCCATGTTTTGAAAGCCCTAAGACCTCAACTTGGGAAATGTTTGTGCCAAGCATCCTGAATCTCCTGTTCGTGTGATCTAACCAAGCCTTCTGCTTCTCTTAATTCTTGTGAAGATAAGCCGAAGTTTTGGGCGAGTTCGATTATGGGTTTAAGCCAAAACTTTGCTTCTCCATCAGCGTGATAGACATGCACGTGCATTCTCGATTCTTCACGAGAAAAGAAGTAGAACCGATAGCCACGTTCACGAAAAACGGTTGGACTCATAATTGCCTAAGGTGATGTATACAACAAATTTGTCATTTTACCATTTTAAAAATATTGACTAATCCAAGGTTTTCTTAAAAACTCCAGGCTTGACCGGACTTTAGCCCAAGCAAGCACGACAAGTCAAGCTGATAAGAACCACATAAAGCGGGTGTTTGCTGATAGTTGCCGCATAGCAAAGTCGGTGTTGTCGTATGTTTTGGTAATACAGTAACTTCTCATTGGTGGCAGGATAAAGACCTGCGAGGTTTTTAAAACCTCGCAGGTCTACCGCTATTGCTTACAATTAAAGAGAAGTTGCGTAAAACAATTGCAAAGCATTGTTTATTAACAGTACAAAAAATCAAATACGACAACCAAGCAACCCCAAAATGGGCATCAACACCCACCAAAATCAGCCATGAAAAACCTACACCGCCACTTTACGCCCAAGTGTTGGGCGCGATTGTTTTCGGTATTGTCTGGGTGCAAGCCAAGAATAAAGTCGGGGCGAGGGGGTTTTTGAGGTGGTCAGCTGCTTGGCGTTGGCGCATGTTTTACAACTGGATGCCGGGTTGGATACTGATGCAGGGACTTTGGATACCTTAGCCTATATCCGGCAAGTTATTATAGACTTGCTCAACAGTATCATAGCGGGTGAGTGCCGCTATGACTTCCGGCAAAGGTTCTGCCCAAATTTCGGGTAAATCCCTTTCACCCGCATCAATAATGGCAAATGCCAAGCGCTCTATGGGCGGGCAAAACGCCGCCGACACCCCCGGCTTATTGCCACGCGCATCGATACGATACCAACCATGTTGGGCTAGATAAACGGCGTTTAGTCCATGTAGGCAATAAGGCGGACCTTGGGTTTCAATAGTCAGCCGCTGGTAACACAAGCCCGCTGGAATGGCATTTGCCCTTAACAGGGCAGCCAATAAATGGCTTTTGGCATAGCAATAGCCGGTGTGGTGCAACAAAACCTCGGAGGCTTTGCAGGTGACGGGATTCAATCGGTAATCCCAGCTGTGCTTAATTTCATCGCGCACAAACAAAAAGCACTTGCCCGCAATGTCCTCATCTGATGTCAATCCTGCCGCCAGTTCCGCCGCCTTTTCGACCACAGCCGGATGTTGCCAGTCTATGTAGTCGCTGTGTTCGAGATATTGGTGCATTGGTGTCCTTACAATCAGATTTGATTATTTTGCAAGTTAAGGCATTGCCTGTGGTTTTGTGATGAGTGCCAAGCTGGGCTTAGGTGTTGGTTTTGGGCTGTAAGCCAGGGTGTGTGTAAGGTCGGAGATGTTGAAGCAATAACGGCGGGTTTAAAGCAGTTAGGGCAGATGTTGGATGATGTCAACGAATTTTTAGGCGGGTCTTATGGTACCGAGAAGAGGACTTGAACCTCCACGAGCTTGCGCCCACTAGCACCTGAAGCTAGCGTGTCTACCAATTTCACCATCTCGGCAAAGATTGCTGTAAAAGCAAAGTGAACAAGTATTATGTCCTTAAAACGTTACGGTTGTCAACTATTTATATCGGGCTTTCAAGCAGGGTAGGGCGGTATAAGATTTATCCATTCTAATCGTCAGGTTAAGCATGTATCATATAAAGATATTGCTTAATTGTGTCAATCTCTCGAATTATAAAAAGTTAAATGCCCTCGAAGTCCAAAAAAGACGTTGATGTAAAATCAACCAAAGATCCATACGCACAGCGCGAAGCTGAAAAGTATGAAAACCCCATCCCTAGCCGCGAATTGATCCTGCTCACCTTAGAGCAAGCCGGCAAGCCACTGTCACGCACTAACATTGCCGAGGCGTTTGCCTTGGTGGATGAGGACAGCCTAGAGGCCCTGCGCCGCCGCCTACGCGCGATGGAGCGCGACGGGCAGTTGTTGTTCAACCGCAGCCAACAATATTGCCTAGTCAATAACAAAGACTTGATCGTCGGGCGCATTATCGGTCACGCCGACGGCTTTGGTTTTGTCCGCCCCGATGACGGTTCCGACGATTTATACCTGTCACCTAGGGAAATGAACCCTTTGCTGCACAACGACAAAGCCTTGGTGCGCATTGCGGGCATCGACAAAAAAGGCCGCCGTGAAGGTGCAGTAGTGGAAATTTTAGAACGCAACACCCACCAAATTGTCGGGCGTTTGTATAAGGAAGACGGCTTTACTTATGTCGTCCCCGACAATAAAAACATCGCCCAAACCGTGTTGGTGCAACAAGGCGGCGTAGGCAAGGCCAAACAAGGGCAAATCGTGATTGCCGAAATTGTCGAGCAACCCACTAAATTGCGCCAACCCATAGGCCGTATTATTGAAGTGTTGGGCGACCATCTTGCCCCCGGCATGGAAATCGAAATGGCGATACGCGCACATGAGTTGCCGCATATCTGGCCCGAAGAATTGCTGGAAGAAATTAAGACCTTAAGCGCTGAAGTCCCCGAAGCAGCCAAAGAAAACCGCGTCGATTTGCGCACTATCCCGTTAGTGACTATCGACGGCGAAGACGCACGCGATTTTGACGATGCCGTATATTGCAAAAAAACCCCCAAAGGCTGGAAATTGCTGGTGGCGATTGCCGACGTGTCGCATTATGTGCAAGTCAACAGCGAGTTGGATAAAGAAGCCAAAAAGCGCAGCACCTCGGTGTATTTTCCTGAGCAAGTCATCCCGATGTTGCCGGAAATCTTGTCTAACGGCCTGTGTTCGCTGAATCCAAACGTAGACCGCTTGTGTATGGTCTGCGAACTGCTGATCGATGCCGAAGGGCTGGTGTTGCGCACCAAGTTTTATGAGGCTGTGATGCGCTCGCACGCACGGCTGACCTATACCGAAGTTGCCAGTTTGTTGGTCGATGGCGATAAAGCCTTAGCGGAAAAATACAAACCCTTAATGCCGCATTTGCGCGAGCTTTATGCCTTGTACAAAGTCATGCGCATTCAACGCGAGCAACGCGGGGCGATGGATTTTGACACCCAAGAAACCCGCATCGTGTTTGGCAAAGACCGCAAAATTGAAAAAATCATCCCCGTGGTGCGCAACGATGCCCACAAGCTGATTGAAGAATTCATGATTACCGCTAACAGCGCTGCGGCACGCTATCTCAATGCCAAAAAAATCCCGCGTTTATTGCGGATCCACGAAGGCCCTAGCGTCGATAAATTACTCAACCTGAAAACCTTTTTAGGCGAGTTGGGCTTAAAGTTTGGTGGCGGCGTTAATCCTACGCCCTTGGATTATATGCACTTGGTTGATTCAATTAAAGACCGCCCCGATGCCCACTTGATCCAAACCGTGTTGCTGCGCTCGATGTCGCAAGCCGTGTACAGTCCCGATACCAAAGGCCATTTTGGTTTGGCGCTAGAGGCTTATGCACATTTCACTTCTCCTATCCGCCGTTATCCCGATTTGCTGGTACACCGCGCCATCCGCCATTGTTTGTCAGGCAAAAAAGTCGAGACTTTTGTCTATGGGATGCCTGATATGGTGCTGCTGGGCGAACAATGCTCCGCCTACGAACGCCGCGCCGACGAAGCCACCCGCGACGTGGTCAGCTGGCTGAAATGCGAATACATGATGGACAAAATCGGCGAAGAATTCCCGGGCATCATTTCCGCCGTGACCTCGTTTGGGTTTTTTGTCGAACTCGCCGATATTTTTGTCGAAGGCTTGGTGCATATCAGCAACCTAGGCCAAGACTATTTTCACTTTGACCCGACCAGCCACCAATTAAAGGGTGAACGCACTGGCGTTAAT
>JABFST010000316.1 GCA_013140465.1 Methylococcaceae bacterium | reverse complement strand
TTGTAACTATTCAGAGCGACTTCTAATAAGTCAAATTTACCGTAGGCTGAGCGGAGTCGAAGCCGGTTTGTTCGCTTCGACTCCGCTCAGCGAACGGCTGTTGTGCCCCGGATGCTGAATAGTTACCAATTATTATGAAAAAGAGGCTAGGGATTAATGCCGGAAATGCTAAAACTAGCAGCCGTCTAACGCCCACAGAAAATCGTGATTGTTACGACAGCTTAGTATGTTAAAAGATAGTTTTCGGCAATAAAGCTTACCAAAAGCTAAGCCCTTAATTTTTGGCCTGACAACTTGATATTTCACACATAAAACAATGACTTACATTTTTATAGTTTTTGACGCGTACAGAGAACATAAAAAACTTCGATCATTTTCGGAAGATATATAGACTATTGTTAAAAATAAAGCAATTTTTTTTAAACAATAGAGAAACAATTTTATCTTGTGCTTTTAGTTGATTGAATTTTATTAAAAATTTAATGGCGTGTTTAAAAACCACATCGCGGCCTTAGCCGCACTCCTGCCTACCCCCAACAGGCTCAGCCACGAAAAGCGAATGCAGTTTAAGCAAAATCACGCCGATAACACTGATTCAACTCAGGATTTATCCAGATAACCAGCATGTTTTTCTGCCCGAAAAGCCACGGCAATAAATCAAGGCCGGGCATCGCTAATGACGCATAACGGCCTCTGGCAAGATACACTTAAGATATAATCCCTACGCCAGCATTGGCACAGTTGTCCTTGTCCCTCATTCTGATTGCTACCTTCACCGACCACTTATGAATACCTTGCTAAAAAACCTCAACATCCAAGCGTTTCTTGCCGAAGACATAGGCACTGGCGACATCACCGCCGCCATTATTCCCCCCGATACCCGTGCGCTAGCTGACGTGCTGACGCGTGAAGAAATGGTGCTGTGCGGACAAGCGTGGTTTAACGCCGTGTTTTTGGAGTTGGATGCGGACATACGCATTAACTGGCGGGTGGCAGAAGGCGATAAGGTCGAAAAAGACACGGTATTATGCCAACTGGACGGCAATGCCCGCGCTTTACTGACAGGCGAGCGCACCGCCCTGAACTTATTGCAGCTGTTGTCAGCCACCGCAACCGTATCGCGGCAGTATGCCGATGCCGTTAAAGGCACGCGCTGTAAAGTGCTGGATACGCGCAAAACCATCCCGGGGTTGCGGGATGCGCAAAAATACGCCGTGGCTTGTGGCGGTTGCCATAACCACCGCATAGGCTTATATGATGGCGTGCTGATTAAAGAAAACCATATCCTCGCAGCAGGTTCAATCACCCAAGCCATACAAACAGCACGCGCACTGACGCACGTTGCGGTAGAAGTGGAAGTGGAAAGCTTGGTGGAATTGGCAGAAGCCCTTGCCGCCCAACCCGACCGGATCATGCTGGACAATTTCAGCCTCGCCGACTTAACTGCCGCCGTGGCTTTAACCGCCGGGGCCACCGAACTGGAAGCCTCGGGCAATATCAGTCTGGCCAATATCCGCACCATCGCCGAAACAGGCGTGGATTATATTTCGATTGGTGCGCTGACCAAGCATGTTAACGCCATCGATTTGTCCATGCGCATCCAGTTGAATATGGCGCCAAACAAATAACGCCCATAAGTCTTTACGGCTATGTTCCGCAAAAGCAGAGTTAATTAGCCCAAGCCTTAGGGTGTATGAATCTAGGGTCGATTTTCAGAAAGAGGCTTTGAAAGTATCCATGTGGAAAGACTTTAGCCTCTCCCACAAAACATTAACATTAACGGTCTACAAAGCGTTCTCCGAAGACTTTAGTGACGCTATCGGCGTACCCGTCCTACAAGCTTGATTTATAATGACTGCTCAATTAAAGGTATACTTTGCTCCCCCAGCAGCCACGCTTAGGCTGCACCCAGAAAATCACCCCTACGTTGGGAAAATGACAGTGTAAACTGCGGCTTTAGCTTACTAAGGAATCTGCCATGACCTTGCCTGACCTGTTTTTGCATTGGCTAAATGAGATTTTACAAATCGTACCCCGGCTTTTTATTGTCGTGGTGGCGGCGTTTATCGCCATCCGTTTTGAATGGCTGCGTTTGGCCTTGCGCGGCAAGCAAATTAGCCGCCGCAATGTGCTGCCCGCGATTTTGGTGTTTGCGCTGTTGGCGGTTATTGGCACGCACAGCGGCATTCCTATCGACATACACTTGGGTTTGCGGGAAATCGATTTAAACGCAGCAGGGCCCGCGCATTTACGCGACAGCCAGGCCATAGTCGGTTTTCGGGACACGATGATCTTAAGTGCGGGCTTGATCGGCGGCCCTTGGGTCGGTTTGGGTGCGGGCTTGATCGCAGGGGCTGAACGCTATTATTTGGGTGGTTTTGCGGCGCTAGCCAGTGGTGTTGCTACGGTTTTATTGGGCATTTTTACGGGGGCAGTGCGCCACTACAAACCCGAGTGGATAGCGTCCGAACAAGGCATCCTGAGTGTTGCCGTTATCGGCACGCTAATCCATCGGCTGCTGATATTAGTGCTAGTGAGCCCTTTTGAAGATGCCTGGACTCTCTCTTGGAAGTGATAATCCCAGTTGGCGTGGTCAATGTGTTAGGGTGCTTGCTGTTTTTTTGGGTGGTGCGTGATCTGGACCGTGACCGCCTAGAAAATGAGATTCAAGAAACGCGCTTGTTGATGTTACAGGCGGAACTGCGCGCCTTTCGCGCCCAAGTCGAACCGCATTTTTTGAACAATACGCTCAATGACTTACAAGATTTGATTACCGAACAGCCCGATAAGGCTATCGCTTATGTTGGGCAACTGGCGGCATTTTTTAGTTTCACGCGCCAATACACGGCACTCAACACCATCGGTTTGGCGCAAGAGTTAGAGCAATTGCAACGCTATTTAGCCTTACAAGGCTTAGCTTTAGGCGATAAATTGCAGTATCGGTTTGACGTACCCGAAAGCTTGCTGGGTTTGCAAGTATTACCCGGCTGTCTGTTGACGCTAGCCGAAAACGCCTTAAAACATGGCTTTAAAGGCCACCCCGCGCCCTATCAGCTACGCATCAGCGGCAAGCAGGAAGGCGATGAACTGTTGTTGGTGGTCAGCGACAACGGTAAGGGCATTGCCCCAGAACGTTTGCAAATCATAGGCCACCAGCCTTTGCAGTCCCAGCAACAAGGCGGCGGCGTGGCGTTGCACCAGTTAGTGCAATGTTTGCGCTTGGTGTTTGGCGAACAGGTAGGGCTTAATTTTGACAGCACCGAAGGTGTCGGTACGGTTGTGACCCTGAGGCAAATGCTAAGAGGTGTAGCATGAGTGTGCGTGCGATCATTGTAGAAGACCGCGCCTCAGCGCGAAATGTGTTAAGGAAATTATTGCTGCGCCATCCTGATGTGGCGGTGCTAGGCGAATATGAGGACACCGCCAGTGCGTGGCCTGTTATTGAAGACCCGGCTACGCGCTTGGACGTGGTGTTTTTGGATATAGACATCCAGACCGAAGGCGAACGTGCGGGCATGGAGTTGGCGCATCGCATTAGCCGTCTTAAGTTACCCCAAAAACTAGGCATCGTGTTTACTACCGCGTATGAAGCCCCTGCCTTGGAAGCGCACGATGTCCAGCCCGTAGGCTATTTGCTCAAACCTATTGATGATGCCAAAGTCTGCAAGGTTTTGGACAAAATACGCCTAGATCAACCCCGTGATTTACCTATTGTCCCGCCGCTAATTGAAATTAAGCACCGGACGCTCCAGCACGGTGAAACCGTGTGGTGTACACGTTTGGTTGGGCTCTCAGAAATTCTGTACATCCAAAGCGATGATGCCACGGTAAAAGTGCATTTGCGCTCGGACGAGGTGCTGGAAGGTGTCCACCGCCCGTTAAAAAATTGGCACGAGGCGGATTTTATGCGAGTACACAATAGTTATGTGGCTAACTTTAGCTGGGTAAACGGTTATAAAACCAATCCGTTTAGTGTAGAAGGCTATAAGGCGACGTTCAGTGGCTCCGCCAAAGACATCCCCATCGGCAAAACATTTGAGGACCGTTTTTTTTCGGCACTTGCACAAAAAGCCCAAAAAAATAGTGGGGGGTAGGCTACCAAAACCCCAGTGCCCGATACACTAATCAGTGTGGGCAGGGCATTGTTGGGCGTAGTTAAATGTTCTCCCTAAAAATCAGGTATTTTTTATTATCATTACTTATATAATCTATCGCTGTTTGGGCATAGGATCCGCGCATTTGCTCCTAGCTGCCCGACCTGACTCTTGCAGAATTTTTAAGATTTGTAACATAATCAAGCCATTGCATCTTTGTCACGCCTTCTGGGACGCACCCTAAGGTGGATTCTACCTTCTTATTAACTTAAACCATTGGACTCTTTGTTATGAATCCACGCGTTAAATTTGTTAATCCAACCAACAATTACCAATTGATGTTGGAATTTACTAACGGCGAATGGGGCGTTTATGATTGTAAACACCTGCTTAATGACGGCGCGTACCAAGCATGGCGGGACATTGATTATTTTAGGCAAGTGACGGTTGCCGACGGCACTTTAAAATGGCCGCAGCAACAAACCATTAACCCCGACACCCTTTATCTTGACTCACACAAACAATGACTTGGTTAAATGAAATCCGCTGGACAGACGACGGCCTCATCCCCGTTATCGCGCAACAACACGACACGGGCAAAGTGGTGATGTTTGCCTGGATGAACCGCGAATCCTTGGCCCTTACCGTACAAGAAGGCTATGCTGTGTATTGGTCGCGCTCACGCGGCAGGTTATGGCGCAAAGGCGAAGAATCGGGGCATCGGCAAAAAGTGTTAGGCGTGTTCTTGGATTGCGACGAAGATGTGGTTTTGCTGCATATTGAACAAGAAGGCGGCATTGCCTGTCACACTGGACGGGAGAGTTGTTTTTATCGGCAATTGCTAGATGGCGAATGGCAAGCTGTTGAACCTGTGTTGAAAGACCC
>JABFST010000041.1 GCA_013140465.1 Methylococcaceae bacterium | reverse complement strand
TCCTTTCAGATAACAAGTTTTATCCCATGCCGGGCACACTAGGTTGGGTTAGCGAAGCGTAACCCAACAAAATCAGAATGTTATGCTTCATTACATGGTGAACAACCGACCTTTTACGACACCCTCCAAAGGGAGAGGGTTGGGGAGAGGGGATTTATCAGCTTCGGACTGTATACTATTGGTGCAAATACTTATAAATACCCGCCCCAACCACGACTAACACGACCGTCGCCCAACCCAACCTATCCATATATTCGCGCAATTTTGCCTCCAGTTTTGCCCCGCCCGCTGCCAACAACAAGGCCACCAGAAAAAATCGCCCGCCCCGGCCAATAATAGAAGCCAACACAAACGGCAATAACGCCATGTTCATCGTCCCTGCGGCAATGGTAAACACCTTGTAGGGGATAGGCGAAAACCCCGCGACAAAAACCGCCCAAAACCCCCATTCCTTAAACCAACTTTGGGCAATTAAATAGCTCTCCCAATAACTGGAGGTTTGCAACCAAGGTTCGATACGGTCAAATAAAAAATAACCTATGCCATAGCCAAAAACACCGCCCAACACCGAAGCAATCGTGGTGAGCAAAGCAAAGCGAAATGCTTTGTCCGGTTGCGCCAACGCCATCGGCGCCAACATGACATCAGGGGGAATAGGAAAAAAAGAAGATTCGGCAAAACTTAAGATACACAGATATTTGGCGGCATGGCGATGTTTGGACCATGACAAGGTTTTATCGTAGAGTTTTTGGAACATTTATTCTTTTCCTGATAAAAATGGGACAAAAGTGACGGCTTCGAGCAGTTCTATGTCGTAGCCACTGGATTTTCGGGTGATGCGCTGTAAGGTTTGGTGGCCATTTTGTCCAACGGGCATGACCATTACCCCACCGACGGCGAGTTGCTGCAACAGGCTAAGCGGAATTTCAGCCGGGGCGGCAGAGGCTAAAATACCGTCGTAGGGCGCGTAATCCGGCCAGCCTTGATGCCCGTCACCATATAAATAGCTGATGTTTTTAAGCTTTAAATCCCATAAATGGATTTTGGCTTTTTTTTGCAAGGGCAAAATGCGCTCAACCGAATACACATGATCGACCAGTTGCGCCAAGATAGCGGTCTGATAGCCACAACCCGTACCCACTTCCAACACTTTGCCCAAATGGTCGGAGGAGCGCAGCAGCAGTTCCGTCATTTTGGCGACAATATAAGGCTGGGAAATGGTTTGGTTATAGCCTATGGGCAGCGCGGTGTCTTCATAAGCGCGGCTGGACAAAGCCTCATCCATAAAAATATGCCGTGGCGTATCACGCATAATCGCCAACACTTTTTGGTGGCTGATGCCTTGCTCTGACAAACGTTTTATCATGCGCTCACGCGTGCGCAAAGAAGTCATACCTATGCCTTGAAGGCTAGGATTCATAAAATGCCCTCCTGTGGTAGCCAAGCTTTTAAGGTATTGATGCGGTCATACCACGTCAAATCGATTTGCAGCGGGGTAACAGACACATAGCCCGCATTGACGGCATAAAAATCTGTTCCAGGGCCAGCATCTTGCTCAGCCCCCGCAGGGCCTACCCAATAGATGGTGCGCCCACGCGGATCGCTGCTTTTTATGACGGGTTCAGACTTATGGCGTTGCCCTAAACGCGTGGCCTGATAGCCTTTCAGCTCAGCCAGTGGCAGGTCCGGCACATTGACGTTTAAAATCGTGTCGGTGGGCAAAGGCTGCTGCTGCAATTGCTTAAGCAAAGTTACGGCAACATGGGCCGCCGTGGCAAAATGTTTGGGATGGTTGCCAGCCAAAGAAATGGCGATCGCGGGCAAGCCCAAAAATCGGCCTTCCGTTGCCGCCGCCACGGTACCCGAATACAACACATCATCACCCAAATTAGAGCCGTGGTTAATGCCCGCAAACACCATGTCAGGCTCGTCCGCCAACAGTCCGGTAATTGCCAAATGCACGCAATCGGTGGGTGTGCCGTCTACCTTAATAAAACCATTGTCGGCGGTATGGGCACGCAAAGGCAGTTCCAAGGTCAGGGAATTGCTGGCACCACTGCGGTTTCTATCCGGCGCAACCACAGTCAGGGTGGCGTGTTCTTGCAAAGCGTGGGCTAATGCGCAAAGGCCCTCCGCCAGATAGCCGTCATCATTACTTAACAAAATGTGCATATTCAATTCGCCATGTAGCAAAATAAGCTATAAAATCGAACATCTTAGCAACAATACTTCACAAAATCAGCTTTCGTGGCAAAAAAAACCCTCACACCCGAAGACCGCGCCTTATTTCGTAACAGCATTGGTGACGTGCGCACGGTACATACCGATAAAGTGCTGCTATCTGCCGCCAACAAACCCAAACCTTACCCTAAACCAACGCTAGGCGATGCCCGCCAGCCTTTAAACACCGCCTTAAGCAACGACGGCTTAGAACCTGTTGGTTTAGAAGATAGCCTCAGTTACACTGCACCCGGTTTGCAGCACAGCGTGTTAAAAAAATTGCGGCGGGGTTATTTTGGTATTGATGCCGAATTGGA
The DNA here is from genome assembly GCA_013140465.1 of Methylococcaceae bacterium. Classification (GTDB taxonomy): domain Bacteria; phylum Pseudomonadota; class Gammaproteobacteria; order Methylococcales; family Methylomonadaceae; genus Methylobacter_C. The sequence goes on along the minus strand of JABFST010000041.1, from coordinate 2,446 downwards.
TTTGCATGGCCTAATCAGTACCGCCGCACAACAACAATTGCTGCACTTTTTGCAGCATAGCGTCAACGCTGGCTATCGGTGCGTGCATATCGTACACGGCAAAGGTTACAGATCCACGGGGCAACAACCCGTACTCAAAAATCACATCAATTTATGGCTACGGCAACATCAAGATGTACAGGCGTTTTGTTCGGCCTCGCCTAAAAACGGCGGCGCGGGTGCAGTGCTAGTGTTACTGAAAGCCTAATCGCCTATCAGCTCGCGCAACAAGGCCGTGGCATAGCTGCCCGCTGGCAAGGTAAAACTAAGCCGTAAAGTCGTATCATCGACAAACTGCCCCTGCAAATCCGGCACTTGTACACGCAGGGCGCGGCGGTCTTGCTCCAGACCACACGCAACCAAACCCGCTGCCAAGGCCGGATAGTCAGTAACTACCGCCTGTTCTAGCGGCAATACGCGGGCATCGCCTTTACCCCACAACACCCCTGTCACATGAATTTGCTGCGCCGCCAAACGTTGGATGATGCTGTCATCAATGTCCTCAGCGGTAAAACAACTGTGTGATAAGTCAAACTGAAAGGTATCGCCTGGCACAGCTTGATCCCAACTCTGGTCCAGAACACGGCGGGCCAACAACTGGTTAAACAAAAACGAACGCGCGGCTGACAAATACAAGCTGCGTTGTTCGCGCCCCACTTTTGCCCCCTGAAACATCGCCAACGCCTTGTTCAGGTTCTGCCCGTCATGCCCAAAACGTTGCGGGCCGTAATAATTGGCGATGCCGTGGCAGCTTATCGCAGCCAAGCGTTGCAGTGCCGCTGCTTGGTCGCCTTGCCAAGCACGGATCGTAATGACAAACTGGTTGCCCGACAACACGCCACGCTTTAATTTTCGGGCATGGCGCACATGCTGCAAAATCTTGATGCTGTCGGTGGTAAAAGCTGACCAATCGGGTTCTTCCTTACCCGGCAGCCACACGCTAAACCATTGCGTAGTGACGGCATGGCGGTCTTTTAAGCCCGCATAACTGACATCACGCTGCCTGACATTGGCAAACCGCGCCAATTGCCTAGCTACAAACTCGGTGTTCTCGCCTGTTTTCTGGATACGCAAAAACACATGCTCACCCGCCCCAGAAGGTTCAAACGACAAGTTCTCACTAACGCAAAAATCACTGGCAAGCTGACGGATCTGGCCTGATCCGGGCGGCTGCCCATACACCAAAGGCCAAGTGGGGAGGGTAAGCGTCATAGGTTTAATCTCAGGGTGGCTAGTTTGTTTGTGCGCTAGTGTAGCGGATTGGCGGATATTTTGATGATACTTTTGGGGGCTTATTCAGAGCCGAGGCTATTTAGCATGGGAGCAGCTTTAGCCGCGATTGTCCCAACCTTATAGCAAGCTATTGTTTAACAGCGGGCTGCATACCTAACCCTCGCCTTATAGTAGGGTACTGAATACTTGCATTCAACTCAGCCCCCATACACACCTTGCATCAATATTGTCATAAAATCGTCATCCCACTGTCATTTATTAGCGTTATGCTGTTTTTGAAGTTTTAATTTTTCTTGTGAAATCAAGCTTTGATGCTTTTTTGCAAATTTTGCCAAACTTCCAGCAGTCACAAAACAGTCATATTGCTGTCATCAATCTGACATATTACCAACACTTTTTAACCCGCCTTTACGTCCCAGCTTATCCCGTATTAGTTATTTTTCTTTTTTAAAACAATTACTCAGCAATTTTCCTGCAATGTTATGCGTAGCGGGCAAGCCTGTTTTGTTGTCATAAAACTGTCATCAAACTGTCATATAGCTGTCATTTCCCTCGCTTATTCTGGTGTAAGTTATTTTTTATCATCACCGAGAGCAAGCTATGAAATTCTCTAAATTAACGTTGGCGATTGCCACCACCTTAAGTGTTGGCGTATCTTTCAACGCTTTTGCGATTGAGCTGTATGTCGATACCAAAACCAAACAGATCTATGCCGAACCAGGTAAAGGCAGAGAACTGATGGGTTCGTTTGAGCGAGTCGAAGAAAAACCAGCAACAACAAAAACAGACACTCAAAACGCTGCGGAAATTACTGCCATTAAAGAAGATTTAGAATTAAAGCAAAATGAAATCAAGGCATTAGAAGAAAACGTAGTCGCTGCCCGCGAAGAAAAAGCTAAAAATGATGAAAAATGGTTTAACAAAATCAATCTTCGTGGCTATACGCAATTACGTTATAACCAACCCATTTCTGGAGACCGCACAGCCGCCGATCCTGAATTAAAATCAGTCGGTGACGGCAGCATTAAAAACAACAGCGGCTTTAGTTTTCGTCGTGTGCGCTTAGTGTTTTCAGGCGATATTAATGACTATTTGTCTTTATACATCCAACCCGACTTCGCGTCTAACATCAGTGACAGCCAACAAAATTTCGCCCAATTGCGCGATGCTTATG
>JABFST010000412.1 GCA_013140465.1 Methylococcaceae bacterium | reverse complement strand
TCGTCCTCTATAACGAAGACCAACTGACACGAGATGAGCTAATCGGTTATTTGAACACATTAATCAATAAAGAGTTAGAACGGGCAGAAAACACTTCATTTTTGACACTTGTAATGTGTAGCTGCGTTAAAATTTATCCCAACGAGTTGCATGAGGCCTTAACCGAATGCTTTAAACGTGATCTTATCGACACGTTTATGATTGACGAACAGGACATTATTAAGACCTTGAGCCTGGAAAAAGAGCAAGTTTTAGCGGAATTGAAACAAAATCCGCATTATAGGTTTATTGATAGCGCCATTACCGCGATGGAATGGTGGGCTTGTTTTCATCCTGAACCTGAACCTGAATATGAACCTAAACCTAAACCTAAATATGAACCGCCCGTCTTGACCCACCCAAAAGCAACTGCTCCGGTTATTGATGACAATAAAGCCCCCAACAAAATTAAACTAGGACGAAACGAACCCTGTTTTTGCGGTAGCGGCAAAAAATATAAAAAATGCTGTTTAAATGCCTAACATAATCAGGCAAATTCGCCGATGAGGGTTTTTTATAGACCCCCTCTCCCCAGCCCTCTCCCTGAGGGAGAGGGGGTATGTACGGAGTAACCCATTAAAACCGCCCCACAAAACCTCCCCCGCTCCCAACAGGCTAAGCCCACCGCAAACGCCCAAACCATTGTCACCTTATTTGTCCTATTAATGACAAAACCCAAATAAATGGCTGTTGTGTTTGCAACATTGCTTGTTGCAAAACCAACCACTAGCCAGACAATTCAAGCCCTCCAAGGGTATTATCCGCGTTGGCACGCGCTGTGCTTGATTACTTTGTAAACACACTTACGAGGTCATCATCATGCAATTGCCAGTCTTAAACAATACCCCAGCCCATGCCGATCATGGCGCAAAAAGCGGTTGTGCAGCCAGTTCTTGTGGCACTACTGACAGCCAAATGGACACTTTACCCGACAGCATCCGCGAGAAAGTGCAAAACCATCCCTGCTATTCGGAAGATGCCCACCATTATTTTGCGCGTATGCACGTTGCCGTGGCCCCGGCTTGTAACATCCAATGCCATTATTGCAACCGCAAATACGATTGCGCCAATGAATCGCGTCCGGGTGTGGTGTCGGAACTGCTCACGCCCGATCAAGCCGTCAAAAAAACCATGGCGGTTGCCGCCAATATTCCGCAAATGACGGTGTTAGGCATCGCTGGCCCCGGCGATCCGCTGGCAAATCCCGAACGCACTTTTGAAACTTTCCGCCGCCTTAGCCAAGAAGCCCCAGACATTAAGCTGTGCGTATCCACCAACGGTTTGGCCTTGCCCGACGCGGTGGAAGAGTTGTCCAAGCACAATATCGACCATGTCACGATCACCATCAATACCGTAGACCCTGAAATCGGCGCGAAAATCTATCCGTGGATCTTTTGGCAAAACCGCCGCATTAAAGGTGTCAAAGGTGCCAAAATCCTGATTGAGCAACAGCAAAAAGGCTTGGAAATGCTGATCGCCAAAGGCATTTTGGTGAAGGTCAATTCCGTGATGATCCCCGGCATCAACGACCAGCATTTGGCAGAAGTCAGCCGCGTGGTCAAAGCCAAGGGCGCGTTTTTGCATAATGTGATGCCGCTGATTGCCGAAGCCGAACATGGCACGTTTTACGGGGTCATGGGCCAACGCGGCCCCACGCCCGACGAATTGCAAGACCTGCAAGACAGCTGTTCCGGCGATATGAACATGATGCGCCATTGCCGCCAATGCCGTGCCGACGCGGTGGGCATGTTGGGCGAAGACCGTGGCGATGAGTTTACTTTAGATAAGATTGAAGATATGGAAATCGACTATCAAGCCGCGATGGAAAAACGCAAAGTCATCCACCAAGCCATACAGGCGGAAATGGACAGCAAACGTTTGGAAAAAGCCGAAAAAGCCAAAGTCCATCAACAACAGCCCAAACTCACCACGCGTCCGGTGTTAATGGCGGTCGCCACTAGCGGTCAGGGCGTGATTAACCTGCATTTTGGCCATGCCAAAGAGTTCTTGATTTACGAAGCCTCGCCCGACGGTGTGCGCTTTATCAGCCACCGCAAAGCCGACCAATATTGTGGCGGTGACAGCACTTGCGGCGATGGCGAAAGCACGCTGCAAACCACTATCCGCGCCTTGGCGGGCTGCGAGGCGGTGTTGTGTTCCAAAGTTGGCTACGAACCTTGGGAAATGCTAGAGGCGGCGGGCATCGCCCCGAACGGCGAACATGCCTTGGAACCGATCGAAGAAGCGGTGATGGCGGTCTATAAAGAAATGGCGGCAGCGGGCAAGCTGGATGAACAACCCGCAGCTGCGGTCAGGGCCAGTGCCTAAGTTTTTATAACCACGGTAGGTCGGGTTAGTGCTAGAGACTGTGAAAGTATTTCAAATACTCACAAAAAGGTGTTTATTATTTTCGTAAGCCTTTGTTTTAAGTAGAGTCTGGAGTGAAAAAACAGGTTTTTTCACGCCGATGAGCAAGCTTACGTTAATCATTTCACAGTCTCGCTAGCGTAACCCGACGTTATTAGAGAACGCAGGAAGTAAAGCGACATTAAATCCCCCTCACCCTACCCTCTCCCTGAGGTAGAGGGAGATTTATCAACTTCGGACTCTATAGCTACAGACCTTAACCGCCCATCCAATGAGGAAGCCGTCATGGCAGTAAAAATTATTGAAGCTTGCGTGAATTGTTTTGCCTGTGAGCCGGTTTGTCCTAGCCATGCCATTTATGAGGCCAAACCGCATTTTTTAGTCGATCCTAAAAAATGCACCGAATGCGAAGGTGACTTTCCGGTATTCCAATGCGCCAGCATTTGCCCTATAGAGGGCGCAATCCTGAACTCACTGGGCGAGGCCATTAACCCGCCTGGTTCGTTGACGGGCATACCGCCGGAAAAAATGGCGGCGGCTATGGCTGAATTGCAGTCCCACTAAGCGAGGACACGCTAATGGCCGAGATCACCTTTTATGAAAAACCGGGTTGTGTCAACAACACCCGGCAAAAGCAGTTGTTAATCGCGGCGGGACATCAGCTGACCGTTAAAAACCTGCTGTCCGAGCCTTGGCAAGCCGAGCAATTACAAGCTTTTTTTGTCGGGCTGGCGGTGCGCGATTGGTTTAACTACAGCGCACCCGCGATTAAATACGGTGAACTGGATACCGAAAGCCTTAGCGCAACCGAAGCCTTGGCGTTAATGCTGGACAACCCCTTGCTAATCCGCCGCCCGTTAATGCAATCGGGCACACGGCGTATGGCAGGGTTTGACATCAACGCCGTAACCCAATGGTTAGGCGTGGACGCAGCACCCGAGGCACCCGATTGGGAACACTGCCCTAAACAAACGGCCCAGCCGTTGCCGTCATGATAAAGCCACAGTTACAAAATGTTGACGGCAAACCACTGGCGATCAGCTTATCGGATCGGGTGCATTGGATAGGCGCGTTAGACCCCAATTTGCGCACCTTTGACATCATCTTAAAAACCGCCAATGGCACCACTTACAATGCGTATGTCGTGCGCGGCAGTGACGGTGTGGCGGTGATAGACACGGTAAAAGAACATTTTGCCGAAGATTTTTTTGCCCGTTTGGAATCGGTGGCGAGCTATGACGAAATCAAGGTCATCGTCCTCAACCATCTTGAACCCGACCATACCGGTGCCTTGCCCGAACTGATGCGCCGTGCGCCGCAAGCCCATGTGTACATTTCCCAAAAAGCGCAAAGCATGTTGAAAGCCTTGCTCAAACAAGATGCCTTTGCCTTTACCCCTGTGCTGACCGATGACACGGTGTCGCTAGGCGACCGCACTTTGCGGTTTTTGCACACCCCGTATTTGCATTGGCCAGACACCCAATGCACTTATTTGGTGGAAGAACAGACCCTGTTTTCCGGGGACGTGTTTGGTTGCCATTTTTGTGATGTGCGCTTGTTTAACGATCAAGTCGGGGATTTTCGGTTTTCCTTTGAATATTACTACGCGCACATCATGCGCCCGTTTAAGGACTTCGTAAACCGCGCCCTGAGCTTAATCGAGCCGCTGCCGCTACGCACGATATTACCCGCCCACGGGCCGTTATTGCGCGACCAGCCGCAACGCTACGTCAAACGTTACGGCGAATTGTCGCGTGCCGCCTTGCAAAGCGAAATCAACGTCGGCGAAAAAACCTTGCTGATTTTTTACATCAGCTCTTACGGCAATACCCGGCGCATGGCGGAAGCGATTTATGAAGGCGCAATGTCCGTCGAACATGTACGGGTGTCGTTGTATGACTTGGAAGGCAGCGACATAGCCCCGTTTGTGGATTTAATCGAAAGTGCCGACGGCATTTTATTAGGCACGCCCACCATTAACGGCGATGCCGTCAAACCCGTGTGGGATTTGTTGTCGTCGTTGGTGGTGATTAACCTGAAATCCAAACTGGGCGGCGTGTTCGGCTCTTATGGCTGGACGGGCGAAGGCGTAAAAATGGTTGAGGATCGCTTGCGCGGCCTAAAGTTGCGCGTGCCCATACCCGGCCTACGCATCAAACTGATCCCAACCGAAGAAGAAATCCACAGCTGCCGTGAATTCGGCCAAGAAATGGCTTTGGATTTAATGGGTTTAAGACAAGCCAGAGTCGTTGATATGGCGGACTTGGCTTAAGCCTACTTGATCCACACAGCACCTGAATGGGGATGGCCTTGCCCAGCCGACAACAGCGCACGCCGTTGCCCACCCGGCCTTAGTAAAAGCAGCGGGTTTCCCATGCTGGACATTAAAACTACACATCAACATTTAACTACATTAGGAGAAAGACATGGCAAAAGCATCGATTACTTTTGAAGATATTAACGTCACTGTCACCGCACCAGCGGGGACACGGTTAATTGAAATTTCCGAAAAAGTCGGTTCAGGCATCACCTACGGTTGCCGCGAAGGCGATTGCGGCACTTGCATCACCAAAGTGACCGAA